>CANHCM010000209.1 GCA_947459155.1 Bacteroidota bacterium
ATCCGTGGTCTGACTCAAACACCGCGCTGCCTTCTTCGAGATTTACGGAGGTACAACGGTGGTTGAAGTGGATGTTCACCCCATGGGCTTCTGCCAAATCCATCAACTTACAGTTTAAGCCTCCCCGGGAAACCGAGTAAATGGCCTGACCGTCTTTTCCATAAGGCTGAAAGCTAAGCTTGCCTTCTTTGTCGTGCATCACCCTTCGGTACATGGGAATGCTAATCTGGCGCACTTCTTCGTCGATGCCCACACCGGCCAGGCCTTTAAAGCCGCGGTCGGAAAGGGCCAGATTGATGGAGCGTCCGGCGCTGATGCGATTGCTTCGCATATCGGGCCGGCGTTCATAAAGGCTCACCTCAAAGCCTCTTTTTTTCAGGTAAATCGACTGCAGGGCGCCAACGAGACCCGAGCCGGCTATAGCAATGTGCTTTGGTTTGTGGTGATGTGTGTTCATAATTAACCCGGGAATTGTGCCAGCAGCGAGGCCAGACGGTAGATGTCGGAGAATTGGTTGTATAAAGGTACGGGCGCTATGCGGATGACATTCGGTTCGCGCCAGTCGGCAATAACGCCGTTGGCTGTTAGGTGATCGAAGACCGCCCGTCCGTAGCGCGAAAACAACAGCGAAAGCTGGCATCCACGTTCTTTGGGGGTGATAATTTCAAAAGCGCCGGCCAAAGGCCCTTGCTCCATGAGTCCGCTCAGGAGTTGATCGGCATAGGCGGTAAGCGCTTTGCTTTTTTCGAGCAGATTGGTCATCCCGGCCTGCCGGAACAATTCGAGTGAAGCAATTTGAACGGCCATCGACAATACCGGAGCATTGCTCATTTGCCAACTTTCGGCGGTAGGAATGGGCTCGAAATCGGGCCCCATTTTAAATCGCTCGGCTTTGTTGTGTCCCCACCAGCCTTTCAGACGGAAGGTTTCGGCCGAGGTCGCATGTTTTTCGTGAATGAAAACGCCTGCCGTACCGCCGGGCCCCGAGTTGAGGTATTTGTATGAGCACCACGCGGCAAAGTCTACGTTCCATTCGTGAAGTTTCAGTTGAATATTTCCAATGGCGTGGGCCAGGTCGAAGCCCGCCATGGCTCCAACATTGTGGGCTTCGCGGGTGATGACTTCCATGTCGAATACCTGTCCGCTGTAGTAGTTCACCCCTCCAATCATAACCAGCGCCAGTTGATCGCCTTCTTCGCGGATGGCCTGAATGATATCGTCGTGAGTGAGGTAATGTTGCCCCTCGCGGGGATGAATTTCGCGGATGGCCTGAGCTGGCGTAAACCCATGCCATTCGGCCTGACTTTGCAAGGCGTACTGATCGGAGGGGAAGGCCTTGGCTTCGCAGAGAATCCTGAAGCGTGTTTTGCTTGGCCTGTAAAAGCTGGCCATAAGCAGGTGAAGGTTTACGGTGAGAGCGTTCATGGCCACCACTTCGTTGGTTTTGCTCCCGGTTATTTCGGCCAGTGCTTCGCACAGATGCTCGTGGTAGCTTACCCATGGCCGGCGGGCTTGTGTATGGCCTTCAACGCCGAGATTGGCCCAGTCGTTCAGCTCTTGAAGAATTGAAGCTTCGGCCTGTTTGGGTTGCAGTCCGAGTGAGTTACCGCAGAAGTAGGCTACGGGTTTTCCCTGGTGCTGTGGTATGAGAAATTCGTTCCTAAATTGCTTCAGCGGATCCGCATCATCGCGCAGTTGGGCATATTCGGCATTAAAGATGTCGGTTGTACTGAGTTGTGCCATACTTCGTTTTTCCGCCGGCAATTTAGCGAATGCCTCGTCGTTGAGGCCTTCTCGGAGTCAGGAAATTGGACCCCAAACAAGGCTAAATTTAATTTGGAGTTTTGGGGTTTCTCCGTGCTTATTCCAAATTTTCTGCGCCATTGTAACCTTGTTGAAAATGCTCTCGTTTTTTCCGATGTCAGAATTTGCGTTTTCCATAAACAACATCAGGAACGAAATGATGTACAAACATACAATACCTTTTCTATATGCCTCGAAATCAACAAGATGAAATCTATGGAAAAAAGACAATCTTTTTGTTGTGTAAACGATATATAGATGTATCTTTAATCTTCAATTGTGTTTCTGGAAAAGGACAATGCAATTTTTTGGCATAATCATAACAATTTGTCCAAAGGCTTGTTAATAGTTCGTGTGAAGCGCGTGTTTTTTTATCAATGTATTCATCAGACATGTTGGAAGTAGCAGACAGTCAGGCTCAGCTTACAGACCATCTACAGCATTTTTTCGGCTTTAACGCTTTCAAAGGCGACCAGGAAGCTATTATTCGGAACATTCTCGACGGTAACGACACCTTCGTGATTATGCCCACCGGCGGCGGTAAGTCGTTGTGTTATCAGCTTCCTGCACTCATCAGCGAGGGTACAGCCATAGTGGTTTCTCCGCTTATCGCTTTGATGAAGAATCAGGTCGATTCCATCCGGAACTTCGGTGGAGAAAGTGGAATTGCCCACTTCCTGAATTCATCCCTCAACAAAAGCGAAATTGCCCAAGTTAAGGCCGACATTACCAATGGGGTAACCAAGCTGCTGTATGTGGCACCTGAGTCATTAACAAAAGACGAAAACGTGCAGTTTTTGCGCGAAATCAATATTTCATTCTTCGCCATCGACGAAGCGCACTGTATCTCAGAATGGGGGCACGACTTCCGTCCTGAATACCGTCGACTTCGACCAATCATCGAAGCCATCGGTTCTGTTCCCATTATGGCCCTCACGGCTACCGCCACGCCAAAGGTGCAGCAGGACATTATGAAAAACCTCAACATGAACGACGCCACTCTGTTTAAGTCGTCGTTCAACAGGCCAAACCTGTATTACGAGGTACGCCCGAAGAAAGATGTGGTGAAAGAAATCATCAAGTTCATCCGCCAGCACACCGGAAAATCGGGAATTATCTACTGCCTGAGTCGGAAGAAAGTGGAAGAACTGGCCGAAACCCTGCAGGTGAATGGCATCAAAGCCTTGCCTTATCATGCCGGGCTCGATGCGTCTACACGGGCCTCTCACCAGGATAAATTCCTGATGGAAGAAGCCGATGTAATCGTGGCCACCATTGCTTTCGGAATGGGCATCGACAAACCGGACGTTCGCTATGTGATCCATCACGAGATGCCCAAAAGCCTCGAAGGATATTATCAGGAAACCGGACGCGCGGGCCGCGATGGAGGTGAAGGAATTTGCCTTTCGTTCTACAGCTACGACGATATTCAGAAGCTGGAGAAATTCCTCAAAAACAAGCACGTTGCTGAACAGGAAATCGGACAACAACTGCTGGCCGAAACCACAGGTTATGCCGAAACTTCGATGTGTCGCCGCAAATTCCTCCTGCACTATTTCGGAGAGGAATACGACGACAGTGGATGCAACTCCATGTGCGACAACTGCCGCCATCCCAAAAAGAAATTCGACGGGATGGAAGACGTTTGCCTCGCTTTAGATACCGTTCTTGCGGTAAAAGAGCGCTTCAAAGACAAACACATTGTTCATGTGCTAACCGGGCAAATCAACTCTGCCATCAAGTCGTATAAACACGACCAGCTTGAGTTGTTTTCCAAAGGCTCAGACAAAAGCGCCCTGCATTGGAGTAGCGTAATCCGACAGGCCGTTGTTCAAGGACTTCTTGAAAAAGAGGTGGAAAACTATGGTACGCTGAAACTCACGCAAGCCGGCTTTGATTTCCTGGAGAATCCTAGGGAAATGATGATCACCGAAGACCATGATTACAGCGATACCGACGAAGATGACGAAATCATCACCGCTGGTAATCAGGGTGGAGGAGCCGCGGACGAAACCTTGTTTGCCATCCTCAAAGACTTAACCCGAAAGATTGCCAAGAAGCACAACATGCCTCCGTATGTGATCTTTCAGGAGCAATCGCTCATCGACATGACCATTCAGTATCCGGTGAATCTGAACGAACTCAAGCAAATTGCGGGAGTTGGTGCAGGAAAAGCGGAGAAATACGGGAAAGAGTTCGTTCAGGTAATTGCCGACTACGTGCGCGACAATGAAATTGATCGCCCCATGAACATGGTGGTGAAATCAATCGTAAACAAGTCGACCCAAAAAGTACATATCATTCAGTCGGTCGACCGTAAAATTGCCCTTGAAGACATTGCCGATGCCCGTGGTTTGAGCATGGAACAACTCATTGAAGAGATGGAAGCCATCGTTTACTCAGGCACTCGACTCGACATTGGCTATTACATCGACGACACCATCGATGAAGAAATTCAGGATGAAATCATCGACTATTTCCGCAAAGCCGATACAGACTCAATTGCCGTAGCGCTTAAAGAACTCGGCGATGACGAAATTGGCGAGCAGGAACTTCGCCTGGTTCGTTTGCGTTTCATCTCTGAAAACGGAAATTAATATTCTTCCTCCTTTTGAACGGCGCCACAACACCTTTGCTGTGGCGCCGTTGCTTTTTGGTACTTTTAACCAATGATTTCCCGCCTGTTATTCCTCCTGTTCCTTTTGGGCCCGCTCCTGGTCACAAAGGCAACCCACAATCGGGCCGGTGAAATTACTTTCCGACACCTTGGCGGCTTCGAGTACGAAGCAACCATCACCACATACACCAAGTCCGACAGCCCGGCCGATCGTCCGCAATTGCCCATCAACTGGGGCGATGGCATCATCGACACACTGCCGCGCGTGAATGGCGGCGGGCTTGGCGAAATGGTGGCCAGCGATACCAAGAAAAACATCTATGTGGGATTGCACACATTTCCAGCAGCATCCAGTTATATCATCAGCTTCGAAGACCCCAACCGCAATGGCGGTGTGGTGAATATTCCAAACTCGGTGAATATTCCCTTCTTCGTTTCTTCCACCTTGATTATCAATCCTTTTCTGGGTGTAAACAATTCGGTACAACTTCTCAATCCGCCCATCGACGAGGCCTGCGCCGGACAGCTGTTCATGCACAACCCCGG
>CANHCM010000210.1 GCA_947459155.1 Bacteroidota bacterium
GGATGGGATGTATTTGATAAATGTACAAACGAAGCAGGGGGTCTATATCTACAAAATCAACAAAAAATAAAATCGATACAAATATGATGCAGGAATCAAAAACACAAGGTAGGTGAAATCAGATTTGTTCTCAATGGAGCTAGTTTTTGTAGCTTTTAATTGATTGTTTGTACATAAGGATTATTTTAGCAACTCAACACAAAACCAATTCGTTTCTGCTGCGCAATTGAACCAAACTATGAGGTTAAAATTAAATTTATTTTTCTTAACATTTTTTTCAGTGCCACTACCTTCATCACTATTGGGTCAGGGTGTCTGTATTAAAGTTTATAATAAAACCGGTTATGATCTTGATTCTCTATCTTTTGATCATTTCTATTTGGGATTGCTCAGGAAAGACTCTACTGTTCTTATTTCTGAGATTGAAGAAATCATTATGCAGGGAGATCTTCCACTTCATAGACCATTTGGGATTATTGAAGGCAAAAGCAGGCAAAATAAAATGATAAAATGTTCCACTAAATCAAAAAAAAATAAATCTGGTTATTATGAGTTTGATCTATGTATTTTCGAAACAAATATTGATTATCGACTTTATTGGAAGAAGCATTAAAAACAACTTCAACAGCACAAAAAACAGAATAAAGCACATCAAATTAAACAGTTTTTTCAATTTTGAAATTAGTATCAAATAAAAGAAATACTTCAGCATTTAAACTGTAAAATCAATTTGTTCAGTCATTAATATGCAAATTGCTTTGTGGCACCAATAGACAAAAAACAACCTGATAATCAATAGTTTGTTGGTGACTGATTTGTGTTTGCCCTAAAAGTTTACCTTCAATTTGGCCTCATTGCCTTTCGCTCGCAAGGCCAGCGTTAAGGATAGAAACGGAAAGGCGAAAGGCGGGCTTTTGGGTGGCGAGCCTTGCAGTGAATAGCCTGACGGCCCCGGAGAAAGCAGAGCCGATGATGAACTCAAGGTGCCGGAACGCCCACGCGAGAAAGCCACAACTTGAAATGTGGCTGCATTTGTGGATTTGGTTAACGACTTTGCTGCCAGAGACTTAGCACATCCATGCTGATGGCGACACCAAAATGCAGCGCGATGCCGGGCAGTATGCTCTTTGATCGCAAGGCCAGGTTACCGAGCAGCCAGCCCGCGAAGGCGGCCGCCAGCGTTTCGGGCAAAGGCTTGCCGAAATGAATCATCACATAGGGCAAAATAGAGAGATACACCGCCATTTTACCGAATTTTTTGGCCAGGGGAAAAAGCAGGAAACCGCGAAAAAAGTACTCAACACCAATGAATTGCAGTAGGTAGAAAAGCTCCCAAATCAGGAATTCTTCCCATGCGAAGGGTTCGAGCTGAAAGTCGACAAAAGGGTAAGTGTGTTGAAAAGAGGGTAAAAACGAAGCTGCCACGACGATGGGCAACATCAATCCGGCCGCTGCCCAATAGCCTTTCACATGGTTTTTCGGAATATTCGTCACAAAACCCTGAGCGCTCCATGGGGCGGCCAAAATAAATCGTGAAACCAGGACTGGAATGCAGGCGTAACAGAGGAAACAGAGTAAGGCCCAACTGCATCGGGCGGCAAGCGGGCTCAGCAATGCTTGATTGGGGAATAATGAATACAGTTTCAAACATAAAGCCGAACCGGAACCGAGATAGTATACTAAACTGAGCATCAGCACCGCCGTGAAAATTACCAGCTGTACCCGACGTTCGTCGCGATCTCCCAGCATAGATTGGATAAGCTTAATGAGTTCTGTCATGCCATCCGAATATGTAAATAATTTGGTTAATAACTGTGCTTAGGCCATAAAAATAAAGCATCTATTTTTCCCATTTTTGCTGTTAAACCCAAGAAAAACGTAATCTTTCCATCGTGCAGAATGCTATGCGCTTGCTTTGCCTCCAAAGGTCATACATCGGGATTCTGAAAGGACTCGTTTGGACTTGTTTGGTATTGATGCTTACCATGCCTGCGAAGGCTCAGGAGTTACAGGTTTTATCGGTCGACACTTCAGCATTTCCAGAGATTCGGGTTCAGCTCGTTTACAAAGGGCGGAAAAAGTTTGATGAGAATGATTTGAGTTTGTCGCAAGACAACAAGCTCATACAATTTACCTTGAACGAGAGTGCTCCCGGAGCTGCGCCAGAGCGTGGGCGTGCGGTTTTTTTCCTGCTCGAAGCTTCGGGAAACACATTTGGGAAAAGCCTCATTGGCATGCGCGACGGCATGGTCAACGCGCTCGATAATCTTGAACCTGAAGACCTTATCAACGCAGGGTATTTCGGTTCATTTGAGGTTGACAGCACCGGACTAACGCTGCTCAATTCGGAGTTCTCTACCAGTCACGGGCGCATCCGTGAAGCTTTGCTTTCGCGACTTCGTGCAGTTGAAGATACCGCCCGCAGGTCTGACTTGTACAAGAACATTTTGTCGTCGCTCGATAAGATGTACGCTCAAGCTTCGCTGCCACAACACCGATTGTTCATTGTTTTATCGGCGGCCCGCAACAATAGCCAGTACCCTGCAACGAGCAGTGAGGTGATTGGAAAGGCCAAAGACCTCGGTATTCCCATTCATTCGCTAACCATTCTGATGAATGATAGCGCTTACAGTGCGGGGCGAATGGATTTAATCAGCCGCAAAACCGGAGGTAAATATTTCAATTGCAAATCGGAGGTAGAGATTACGAATGCAATCACCGACATTCTCAATTTGCCCGTGCCCGAAAGCATGAAAGATGCCTTTTACGAGGTGCGTTTCACGGTAACCGACCCCTTGCAATTGCGCACGGCTAAAGTCGATTTGAAGTTCAAAGGCTCACGTCAGATTATCATTCTCAACGCCCCGAATAGCGAGGAATTTATTCCCGATGATTACAAAAAGTATTTGTGGATTTCGGTGGGTATTTTCGGGCTTATTGTGGTGATGATGTTGATGATTAACCTCTTTTCAAAGCGCAAGTCACGCGTGCAGGCGAGTACAGAAGAGGAAGCCGACCTACCTATGCCCGGAGAAATTCAGGCCACCGTTCTTCGCACCGGGGGCTCCACCAGTCCACGTGTTCAATCGGCCGTAGTAAGTGGCGAGCGCAATACTCAGGAGCCTATACGCAGCACCACGCCTAAGCCTCCGGTTCCATCGGGACCTGTTTTATTGGTGAGTCAAAACGGTCGAACCCAAAGCTATCCGCTCGAAAAGGAAGAAACGGTGGTTGGCCGGCACGACACGAACGACATCATCATTAAAGAGATCACGATAACCGGTCGGCACGCTGTAGTACGTAAAATCAAGGAAGGTATTGAGTTGGAAGACCTTGGCAGCACAAATGGAACTTTTGTGAACGGTGAGCGTATCCGCAAAAAGCTCATTCAAAGTGGCGACCGCATTCGCTTAGGCACGATTGAACTGACACTCAAACTCTAACGGTTAATGTTTCGAATAGGTAAGAATCCACAGAATGATCTGGTACTGAAAGACCGGATTGCGGAGGATTTTCATTGCATTCTTACCGTAACGGAGCAGGGCAAAATTCAGGTGGATGACCTGAAGAGTAAATACGGAACCTTCGTGAATGGGCAGCGGGTTAGTCGACACATTCTCGAGAAAGACGACGAACTTCAAATTGGATTTACGCGTGTTGAATGGCAAAAGCTTCTTCCGGCGCTATTGGAGCTGGGTTCGACCGGAGATGTATCGTTTCCCAGTGATGAGCAGATCCAGGAATTGGTCGAAACCAACGATTCTACTCAATTACCCATAGACACCAGTCTTTACCAACGCGATGCTACGACTGAACTTGTGGAGGAAGCCGGCAAGCAACTGGCTCAGCCTGAGTTAGACTATCCACACGAGCCGATTCCTCCCGGCGTGGTACCTACTACATTAACGACGCGTAAATTGGTGGAGTTGGACTTTGATGACGATTCCTCTCCAGAGAATCCGGACAAGCGCTTTAAGATAGTGGTAGTTGGCGCCGGCTCAAGTAGCGACGAGACAGATATTTCATCGAATCCACCTGAAAGTGTTCAGGTTCCTGCTGTTTCAGGCAGTACCATTCAGAAAAAGAGCGACAATCAACTCTATTACCGCATCTTATTGGCTGTGCTTGTTGTCTGGATGACATTTATGCTTTGGGCCACATTTGCCTGATCCGCTTGAAGATTCACTCTTCAATAGAATAATGCCTTACTACGAGGCCGATGCTTCGGGCTGAATTTTGCCCCCGCATTTCCATCTAAAAGGATACGCTCCATTCCTTTACAAGTATGTGAGTATGTTATTTCCGACTTCAGGTTTTTCCTGGGTTTTCGGCAATTGCCACCATCGAAGTTCATACTCTCGATACTTAGAGTCGCTTTAGTGGATTCAGCCTTTTTCAATACCCACATGTTCACTGATGGCTTGGCTGCTGAGCATTACTTAATTTCAGGTTCACTCTTAAATGCCTTGACATCATTGAGCCCTCCGCGTTTTCCACCATTCCTCCACAGGGTTATCCACCTTGCTGTTGATTTCAAAAATTTTGGCTGGTCGGGCGTATGGGGCTGAGGCCGAACTTTAGACCGGGAAGGGGAAAGCTGTGGGAATCCCTTCGCCCATTTCAACCGGATTGTCAAGAAAAAAATGCGGTTCGCACTCCCATTTCATCAACAGCATTTTGGGGATTGAGTAGAATTTTATGATTCGTTTGTCCATTTCAGGAATCGAAAGTGCATGATGGTACTATTGGCCGGTTTTGGTATGAATGGATGGTCATTGAGCACCACAATCGTGCTCGGAAGCCCTAGGAAATACCGCCGAAGCTTGCCTTCATTGAGCCCTCCGCGTTTTCCACCATTCCTCCACAGGGTTATCCACCTTGCTGTTGATTTCAAAAATTTTGGCTGGTCGGGCGTATGGGGCTGAGGCCGAACTTTAGACCGGGAAGGGGAA
>CANHCM010000211.1 GCA_947459155.1 Bacteroidota bacterium
CAGCAGAGAGGCGACCCAACCGACCGCGATTCTTACATGATCGGTTTGATTACTTTCACCTATCGACTCAAGTCAGGAAGATCAGTGCTTCCAAAATTACGGTAACTTGCTTGCGTTATTGGAGGTATAAGTATCGGTCCAACTATGCAGCGAGCGTCAATTCGTCTTCTCATATTTATTTCTTTTGTAGCCCTACGGGCTGATGCACAACCGTTTAAGCCCTACAGTGAGTTGGGCCCGATGGGAGGTGTGTCCTATTACATGGGCGAGTTAAATCCGGGCAGGCAATTTTTTATGCCTCGCGGTGGAGGCGGTCTTGTATTCCGCCACAGTCATAGTCCGCGGTGGACATGGCGCATTCATGCTCTATACATGGGTGTTCAGGCCGACGATGCCCTTTCTGATGTTCCTGCACAAATTCAACGTAACCTTTCGTTCCGCTCCGTTGTGCTCGAATTTTCGCCCATGCTGGAATTTAATTTTTTTCCATACGAAGTGGGCAATCCAGAAACTCCTGCCACTCCATTTATCTTCGGAGGTTTCGCCTTGTTTCGATTTAATCCGCAAGCCGAGTTGAATGGCGAATGGATTCCCCTGCAGCCTCTTGGCACCGAAGGACAGGGCGCTTCAGCTTACCCCGACAAAAAGCCTTACAGTTTGATCAATGCGACCTTTCCTTTTGGATTTGGATTTAAGTTCCATGCCTTCGGCCGACTTGGCGTTTCTTTGGAGTGGGGGCTTCGACGCACATTTACCGATTACCTCGACGATGTAAGTACTACCTATGCCGACCGCGATATTCTGTTTGCTACGCACGGCGTTCAATCGGCCTTGTTGGCCGATCGCTCTCTGGTAAACCCCGGCGATATCAACACCGGCAGGCAACGAGGTAATCCATCCAACAACGATTGGTACGGTTTCGCAGGCCTTACATTGAGTTATAAGCTCATGAAGCGCAAGCCTCAGTGTGCAGCATACCAATAATGCATTACCTTTGGCGACTGCCGAAGCAGCTGCACCCATGTCGGGAATAAAAAATCAAATCAACCTAAATACGTTACCCTCGCATATTGCCGTTATCATGGACGGCAATGGACGTTGGGCTAAGATGAAAGGAAAACTCCGCACTTTCGGTCACGAAAACGGAGTAAAGTCGGTTCGTGAAACGGTGGAAGCCTGCGCAGAGTTAGGGGTTAAATACCTTACCCTGTATGCATTTTCAACCGAAAACTGGAATCGACCCAAGTTTGAAATCAACGCATTAATGTCATTGCTCGTTTCGACCATTTCGAAAGAAGAGAAAACGTTGATGGAAAACAATATACGACTCCAAACCATTGGCAATACCGACTCTTTGCCATCAAAAGTGCGCAAGGAGCTTCAACAGCTTATTGATCGAACCGCAACAAATACAAGAATGACGCTGGTGCTCGCACTCAGCTACAGTTCTCGCTGGGAACTTACCGAGGCGGTTAAGGCCATTGCGGCCCAGGTGGCAGAAGGAAAACTCAAGCTGGAGTCTATTTCTGAAGACATCATTAACCAAAACCTTCAAACAGTTGGCATGCCTGAGCCTGAGTTGCTCATTCGTACCTCTGGAGAACACCGGATCAGTAACTTTTTACTGTGGCAAATCTCTTATGCCGAGTTGTATTTTACTGACGTGCTTTGGCCTGACTTCAGAAAGGAGCATCTTTATGAAGCTATTCTCAGCTACCAGCAGCGGGAACGTCGATTTGGAATGACCAGTGAACAAGTGAACGCATGAGAAACGGCCTTTACCTGATTGGATTTTTATGCCTGATTAACCTCAGCAGCCTGAGGGCTCAGGTTTTCTTAGGAGGATCAAATCCCGCCGAAATCTCTTATTCGGAACCCAAAGAATACACCATTTCGGGTGTTGAGTTTAGAACCGCTTCCGGAAGTACACTCGACAATACCATTCTTAAAATGCTCACCGGCCTTAACGAAGGTGATAAAATTATGGTTCCGGGTGACGCCATTTCTAAAGCCATCCAGGCCTTGTGGAAGCAAAACCTGTTTTCGGGTATCGAGGTGCAGGCTTCCAGAATTGAAGGTGATCGTATTTGGCTGCAAATCAGTCTCAAAGAGAAGCCTCGTTTGTCCCGTTTTCGGATTACAGGAGTTAAGAAAAGCGATGCCGATGAACTTCGTGAGTCGCTTGATTTGATGACGGGTAAAACCATCAGCGATAATTTATTGGTGAATTCCCGCAACACGGTTCGCAATTACTTTCTCGACAAGGGCTTTCTCGACGCAGAAGTAGAAGTAAGCACTTATGCCGATACGGCAAAAACAGGAGGCCAGGTCTTATTGATTAAGGTCGATAAAAACAAAAGAATAAAAATTAAAGACATCGTATTCAGTGGAAATGCCTCTGTGAAGTCAGGTAAGCTCAAAAGGAAAATGAAAAACACCAAGGAGAACCCTTGGTGGAGTATTTTCTCGACCTCCAAGTTTATCGAAGACAATTACCGCGAAGATCTCGACAAAGTACTTTCGGTGTATTACGACAAGGGCTTTAAAGATGCTCGAATTGTGAAAGATACGGTCTATAGAGCCGACGATAAGAAACTCAGTATTAACATTCAGATCGACGAAGGACAACAATATTTCTTCCGAAACATTACCTGGGTAGGCAATACTAAGTACACCTCGAAAGAGCTTTCGGCGCGCCTCGGCATCAAAAAAGGAGAAATTTACAATCAGGCCAACCTGGAGCAGAACCTATTCATGAATGCTTCAGAAACAGATATTACTTCGTTGTACATGAACGATGGACACCTTTTCTTTCAGGTTACACCTGCGGAGAAGATTGTGGGCGACTCGGTCGACATCGAAATGCGCATTTATGAAGGGAAGCAAGCCATCATCAACCGCGTTACGGTTGTTGGGAACGAGAAAACTTCCGACCATGTGGTTTTGCGCGAAATCCGAACTCGTCCCGGGCAGCTGTTCCGTCGATCAGACATCATTCGCACCAACCGCGAGCTTTCGCAATTGGGCTATTTCGATCCTGAAAAAATTGCCGTGAATCCGGTTCCCAACCCACAAGATGGTACAGTAGATATTGAGTACAGGGTAGAAGAGAAACCTTCTGACCAGTTGCAGCTTTCAGGCGGCTGGGGCGCAGGCCGTTTGATTGGAAATCTTGGCCTGGCCTTTAACAACTTTAGTGCGCGGAAATTCTTTAAGAAAGGCGCCTGGCAACCTTTGCCTTCGGGCGATGGACAGCGTTTATCGATCAATGCCTCATCCACTGGTCGGGCCTTTCAAAGCTATAACCTTTCGTTTACAGAGCCCTGGTTGGGCGGCCGTCGTCCGAATTCGCTCACCGTTACTGCGTTCCACTCGGTATTTGGAAACGGTGCGGCAAAAACAGATCCGAACCGCTCTGCTACAAAGACTACCGGGGTGGTTATTGGCTACGGCAGAAGGCTTCGTTGGCCCGATGACTTCTTCAGCCTCACCCATTCGTTGAACTATTCCTATTACGAGCTGATTAACTCGACAGCCTTTGGTTCCTTCACCAATGGGTTTTCGAACAATTTCAGTTTCACAACAGTACTTTCACGCAATTCGATCGATCAACCCATTTATCCTTCTTCGGGCTCGAACATCAGCTTTAGTATTCAAATTACTCCACCATATTCGTTACTTCAGAATTTAACCGCTGCCGATCTGGTAACCGACCAGCAGCGCTACAAGTGGATCGAGTTTCACAAGTGGAAGTTCGATGCCCAATGGTTCACTCCACTGAGTAAAAACAAAAAGTTGGTTTTGATGTCGAGGGCCAATTTCGGCTTCATCGGTTTGTTCAATCCGGCCAAAGGGATTTCCCCTTTCGAACGCTTCAGGTTTGGTGGTACAGGCTTAACCGGCTTAACCTGGGGTGCACAGTTCCTGGGTGCTGAAATTGTTGGTTTGCGGGGCTATGAAGATGGGTCTATTTCAAACCAAACCGGAAATCCGGCTGTGGGTGATGCCCCAATCTACAACCGCCTCACCATGGAGCTCCGTTATCCGGTTTCTTTGAATCCATCGGCCACAGTGTTTGGTATTGCCTTCCTCGAAGGAGGTAATGCATGGCATAATTTCCGCGATTTCGATCCTTTCACGCTCAAGCGGGCCGCCGGTGTTGGTGTTCGCGTCTTTCTACCGATGTTCGGTCTGTTGGGCTTAGATTATGGTTATCGATTCGACAATCTGGTGGGCTTCCCGAACATGCAGCGGGGTATTTTCCACTTCATCATCGGTCAGAACTTTAACTAAGGAAAAGGTTTAGCATGATTCTTGAGTCGCGGCCTGAAAACTCCACAAAATGTTTATTTTCGCACCCTCAAATAAGCCGGCCATGAAAAAGCTATTGCTTTCCATCGTTACTGTATTTGCACTCTCATTGAGTGCGTCGGCGCAACGCTTTGCCTTTATTGACTCCGAATACATTTTGGAAAATGTGCCTGAGTACAAATCGGCCCAACAACAACTCGATAAGATTTCGCTTCAGTGGCAAAAAGAAATTGAAGCCAAGTTTGCTGAGATTGACCGTATGTACAAGGATTTTCAGGCTGAATCGGTGTTGCTTAGCGACGACATGAAGAAAAAGCGTGAAGAAGAAATCATCGATAAAGAAAAAGAAGCCAAAGAATTGCAAAAGCAACGATTTGGTAAAGGCGGTGATTTGCTCAAACGCCGTCAGGAATTGATTAAGCCCATTCAGGATAAAGTATACAACGCCCTGAAAGAGATTTCAACTACAAAAAATTATGCTGCGGTTTTCGATAAATCCAGCGACCTCACCATTTTATTTGTAAACCCTAAATTCGACATCAGCGATCAGGTGCTTGAAGAGATGGGTTACACGCCGATCAAAGGC
>CANHCM010000212.1 GCA_947459155.1 Bacteroidota bacterium
GCTGCTTTCAATTTCGCCAACCACAAAAACTTTGGGCGAAAAGCGGTACTGGGCACCAAAACGAATGGCCGAAGGTATTCGCTCATTGTCGAACTCGGCCAGCCGCGTTTGTGTTGGATTGAAAACATGTGCGGCGAGCGTTACCGATTTCCCAACGCGGTACTGAGCGCCTACCTCTACGCTCACTGCAATGGTGCTTCCGTATGGCTCCTGAAAGGTAACGGTATGCATATTAAGTTGCATCCCAATTGACAATTGATCGCCAAAGCGCCGGCCATAGCCCAGGCCAATTTTATTTTCCTGATAAAGCTGGTATCCGAAATTTCGGATGCTCAAGCCCAATGCACCTTTTCCCACCGGCATCGCCACGGCCAGTCCGCTCAACCCAAGTTCCGGAACTAAAAATCGGCTTTCATAATACGCGCCTGCCGAAAAACGGCGGATGTAGCCAAGCCCGGCCTGGTTGTGGTGGGCCGACCAAACGTCGGTTAAAGTTATAGCTGCTTGACCTAAACCGGCTGCACGCGCACCAATCGGATGGTTTTCACCTCCGGCATAGAGCGCTAAATTCCAAAACAATAGGAGAAATAGGGACAGTTTTCTCATGCAGCCTCAAGTTAGCTTTTGTGGGTGAATTTACGGGACTGTATTGAAATGCACAGGTTAAATTTCGAATCCACCGATTAACATTCAGTAAAGAGCCGAAGCCTTAGGCTTCAAAAGTACTGTTGTTTCTAAACTGATAGGGTTTGAGCTCGGGTAGATGTGCCGAATCCATCACCTTTTGACGAAGCGAATTCTGGTAGGCTTCTAGGCGCAAAGCCAATGCGCTATCGAAGGCGCCAATCATTCTGGCCGCCAAAATTCCGGCGTTTGCAGCTCCGTTGAGTGCTACAGTTGCTACCGGAATTCCCGCTGGCATTTGAAGGATCGAAAGAATAGAATCCCAGCCATCGATCGAATTGCTCGATTTCACTGGAACACCAATCACCGGCAAGCGGGTGAGTGAAGCAACCATTCCGGGAAGATGCGCTGCGCCACCAGCGCCGGCTACAATCACCTTCAGCCCACGCTCAGCAGCTGTTTGGGCATAAGCCACCATTCTCTCCGGCGTTCGGTGTGCCGATACCACATGCACTTCAAAAGGCACCTGCAATTGCTCCAGCATGTCTAACGCGGGCTGCATCACCGGTAAATCCGAGCTGCTCCCCATAATTATTCCAACGATTGGACTCATCTTAAGAAATCACTTTTAGTGTTTTTTGCACCCTTCGGGCGTATTCCATGGCTTTCTCTGTATTTCCGGCAAGTACGGTAACATGCCCCATCTTTCGAAACGGCTTTGTATTGCGCTTACCATACAATTGAACGTTTACGCCTTCCCATGCAGAAACCTCCCGAAGCCCTTCATAACGGGCAATACCATCGTAACCCGGCTCGCCCAGTAGGTTCAGCATTACAGCATGCCGAACCGCCTCAGTGCTTCCGGGCGACCATCCGCAAATGGCGCGAAAATGTTGTTCAAACTGACTGGTAAGGTTACCCTGAATGGTATGATGACCTGAGTTATGCGGCCGTGGAGCCATTTCGTTAACCCAAACTTTACCTTCCCGATCCAGAAAAAACTCAACGGCCAACAATCCCCGAATTCCGGTAAGTTGTGCAATCTGCTTGGCCAGGTTGATGCCCGTTTGCTGCACCGATTCGGGCAAAGCCGAAGGCGAAGACAGAAACTCCACAAGATTGGCCACAGGGTGAAAAATCATGTCGACCACCGGAAAAACAGCCAGTTCTCCCGAAGCATGGCCGGAAACAATTACCGCAAACTCCTGCTCTAAGTCTACACATTTTTCAACCACCGAAGGAGCATCGAAGGCTTTGTCAATGTCGGCAACCGACTCGAGCTTCACAACCCCTTTACCGTCATAGCCTGAGGTGAAAAGCTTTTGAAAGCAAGGAAACCAGGAAGAATCTAAAGCTTCCAGTTCCGCGCGTGATTCAACATGTACAAAGGCTGAGGTTGGAATTCCATTCGACTGATAAAACTCCTTCTGGCGCCCCTTGTGCTGGATCATGCTCAGCACCTCCGGCTGAGGAAAAACTTGCACACCGTCCTCCTGCAAATCGAACAAAGCGTCGGTATTCACGTGCTCAATTTCAATGGTGAGGACATCTACACTTCGCCCAAACTCCATCACCGTATCGTAATCGGAGAACGCGCCTTGCACAAAGCGGCTGGCAATCTGGGCGCAGGGCGCCGAAGCGTCAGGATCTAATACATGAATCTCTGCATTGTAACGCAACGCATTCTGAATAAACATTCTGCCTAACTGCCCTCCTCCTAAAATGCCAATAACGGGTATGTCCAATGCCTTAGTCATGCTCCAAATATACCATGCCAGGGCTAACCTACATTCATTGTGAAGTACTTTTAGCAAAGCTACACTGAAGAGAAAGTTTCTGAACGAACAGTCGATACTCATCTTTTTTTCAGGCCGATTGCTGTGGATTCTTACTTTTGCGTGGATGACAAAGCAGGAAATCAGCATCGGAGAACGTGTGTTCAGGATTTATCTGGATGAATCCCAAATACAGGCACGAATTCGTGAGCTGGCCGCCGAAATTCAGGAGCAATACACAAACACAGAGCTCGTAATTGTAAGCGTGCTCAACGGCGCATTTATGTTTACGGCCGACTTGCTTCGAAAGCTAGACATACCTTGTAACCTGAATTTTATCAGGGTATCGTCGTATTCAGGCACAGAAACTACCGGACAGGTGAAAACGGTCATGGGTATCGGTGATAACATAGCCGGAAAACATGTTCTGCTCATCGAAGACATTGTCGATACAGGAATTACCTTAAAGGAACTCCTTCGGCAATTAGAAGCTGAGCAACCTGCATCAATTCGCGTATGCGCGTTATTGGTTAAACCCGAGAAACATCAGGTTCCTGTGCATGTACATTTCCCGGGATTTGTAATTCCCGATGCCTTTGTTGTTGGCTATGGCCTCGATTTAGACGGCCAGGGCCGTAATTTGCCCCACATTTACCAATTAAAATCATAATCCATGTTGAATCTTGTTTTGTTCGGCCCTCCCGGCGCTGGAAAAGGTACCCAATCTGCATTTTTGGTTCAGGAGTACTCGCTCATTCATTTGTCTACCGGCGATTTGCTAAGGGCTGAAATTGCAGCCGGAACGCCACTGGGCATGGAAGCAAAACAACTCATGGATCAAGGATTACTGGTTCCTGATTCAGTAGTGATCGGAATGATTCGCAACAAGCTGGAACAAAACACCCAGGCCAAAGGCTTCATTTTCGATGGCTTTCCTCGAACTGTCGAGCAGGCAAACGCACTCGATGCCCTGCTCAGCGAGAAACAAACGGCCATTTCAGCCATGCTCGCCCTCGTGGTTTCCGAAGAAGAACTGGTGAAACGACTGCTAAACAGAGGAAAAGATTCAGGCAGAAGCGACGATCAGGACGAAAGCATCATCCGCAAGCGCATCACCGAATACAATCAAAAAACGGCTCCTTTGGCCGAGTTTTATGCCAATCAGGGGAAGTACATTCCCATCGAGGGCATAGGTGCAATTTCCGAAATTACAAGTGCCCTAAAAACGGCCATCTCAAAACTTTAATCCACACTAATCCAAAGAAAGCCGATGCTTCATTGAGGTATCGGCTTTTTTTTTGTCAAACTCACCGTTAGAACGCATGTCCAAACCTTTTTCAAAAGGCCTGTTCTGAGGGATTGGGCGCCTGCCCTACTCAGCAGCACGGTTTATCCAGCAATCCGTTCCGGGCACCGCGTCTTTCGCTGCTACTCCTCGCAGTTGCGGATAAATCTACCTTTCCGCTGGCAGTAAATTTATCCACCACTGCTGCGGGGTATCCGCTTCAGCCGCTGGCGCAAAATCTTCGAACCACTGCAAAACGTCACACTTTTATAAGTTGAACATCATTTAAAGACATAACCCCCACCCCAAAAAAAGAAGGCGCCCCACAAGGAGGCGCCTTCTTTCATTGAAATACTATCGACAGATTAGTGGCGAACTACACGGAATGTAACTGCACCCTTATCTGAAGAGATGCTGAAGTTATACATACCACGAGCAAGATCACTGATGTCGTACACTTTGTTAAACTGACCCGCGTAGTTGTTCAGGTTCTCACTGCGAATCAAACGACCGGTTGCATCGGTAATGCGTACCTCGAAAGTTTGAGCACTACGTGAGAAGAAGGCCAGGTTTACATCACCGTGAGTTGGGTTCGGATACAATTGAATCATATCTACACCTTCAATGCTTCCGATGCCTACAGACAGCTCGAGATCAACCGAGAAGGTATCGGAACCACAACCCGCACTTGAAGCAACCAAAGTAATGGTGTAAGCACCGTTGGCTGTGTAGGTGTGTGTTGGGTTCACTGCAGTAGAAGTAGTGTTGTCTCCGAAGTTCCAGTTGAATGAAGTTGCATTCACTGAAGAGTTCACGAAGGCTACGTTAGCACCATTAGCGCTGTAGTTAAAGCTGGCAACTGGAGCTGGATTCACAGTTATTGTTTGTGTACTGGTGGCCACACAAGAACCGCTTACCAATGTTGCTGTAATTGTGTGTGTTCCAACACCAGCGGCAGCAGGGCTAAATGTTCCTCCTACTACTCCAGCACCACTAAAGATTGCACCAGCCGGAGTAGAAGTCAACACGATTGGATCGGCATCCGAACAAACTGTTGAAGGAACATTCGTAGTTACACTGAGGTTTTCTGCAACTGTAACAGTCACTTCATCAAAACCAACGCAAGTTCCGTTATCAAACTCGTAGCGAATGATGTGCTGTCCGATTCCGGCAGCAGCAGCATCGAAGACGTTACCGGTTACACCAGGACC
>CANHCM010000213.1 GCA_947459155.1 Bacteroidota bacterium
GGAGAATTAATGAGAACAATCGACATCAGTAAAGGAGAATATCGAAATATTGCCTGGAATCCAGCAGGAGACCGACTCGCAACGGCCAGTGATGCGTTACGAATTTGGGACAAAAATGGAAATCTCATTTCCGAAGGACTTTCTCAAGACTATTTATGGGGCCTGTCGTGGAATGAAAATGGAACTAGAATCGTTACTTCCAGCATGGAGCAAAGAATCATCCTCTGGAACCGCAAAGCGAAAAAAATGAAGTCGCTCGATTAGCGCCAACGGCAAAACCAATAAATACTTCGCTCTAAATACTACAATTTTATTGCTTGAGGCTTTCACCTTTTTAACTTTCAACTTTTAACTTTCACCTTTTAAATTTCAACTTTTAACTTTCAACTTTTAACTTTCACCTTTTAATTTTCAACTTTTAACTTTCAACTTTTAACTTTCAACTTTTAACTTTCTACTTTCAACTTTCACTTTTCAACCCAAGGATTCGCCCCATGCATTGCACGAAACGCAGCGGCTACCTCAACAAGGAATTCGTCGGTTACCTTAGACTTTAATTCCGACAATCCGCCAATGTCCGTTTCATCGACTTTGTAGGTTTGTTCGTAAGGACCAGCCTCGAACTTCACCATATACTTTCCGTTCATCTGGAAAATAGAAATTTTCAGTTGCGGGTGCGGAATGGTATCGATGATGCGCATCAGGAAAACTGCAATAAATAATAATTCTTTTTACCCTTTTGTACCAACAAATATTTCCCGGCAATTAGTGAATCGGCGGCGGGAGCCCCTGCTGGATCGGTATACTTAGCTTTATTCAGCGACAAGGCATTTTGCTGAATCATCTTCCGTGCTTCGCCCTTACTTTCAAAAACCGGTGTATGCACGGCCAATAAATCGAGAATATTGGTGCTGTTTTCTAACAGCGATTTTTCCAACATATAATGTGGAACCCCTTCAAAAATCTGCAGTAAGGTGGCTTCAGGCAAGGCTGAAAGCTGTTCGGTAGTACCGCTTCCAAATAGAATTTGCGTCGCAGCAATGGCGCTCTCTAATTCCGATTTACCATGCACAAGGGTTGTAATCTCTTCGCCCAATTTCTTTTGAAGCACACGGGCGGCAGGATTCTCAAGGTGTGTAGCTATAAGCCCTTCGATTTCACCTTTCGATAAAAAGGTAAATATCTTGATGTATTTCTCCGCGTCTTCGTCGGAGGTATTCAGCCAAAACTGATAAAACTGGTAAGGACTGGTTAATCGCGCATCGAGCCAAACGTTGCCCTGCTCGGTTTTGCCGAATTTAGAGCCATCAGCCTTGGTTACCAAAGGCACGGTAAGGGCGTAAGCCTCACCACCGGCCATGCGGCGAATAAGCTCGGTGCCGGTTACAATATTGCCCCATTGGTCGGAGCCACCAAGCTGGAGTTTGGCGTTTTTGTTTTTCCAAAGCCAGTAAAAGTCGTAGCCCTGAATAAGCTGGTAGCTGAATTCGGTAAACGAAATTCCTGTTTCAAGACGTTTCTTCACCGAATCCTTGGCCATCATATAGTTTACGCTGATGTGCTTACCCACTTCGCGCATGAAACCGAGGAAGGAAAAATCCTTAAACCAATCGTAATTGTTCACCAACTGCGCGCCTTTGTCGAAATCGATGAATCGGCGCAATTGAGCCTCGATGCCGGCTACGTTTCTCTGTAGGGTGTCTTCGCTCAGCATTTTACGCTCTTCCGACTTAAAGGAAGGATCGCCAATCATACCGGTTGCTCCCCCCACCAGGGCAATGGGCGTATGTCCGTGTCGCTGCAGGTGCATCAATAAAATAATTTGCACCATGGAGCCGATGTGCAGCGATTCGGCCGTGGGGTCGAAGCCAATGTAGGCCGCTACTTTTTCTTTACTCAGCAGCTCTTCGGTACCCGGTATCATATCGTGGAGTAAACCTCTCCAACGCAGTTCTTCAACAAAATTCATGGCGCAAAACTACACGCTTCCGCGAAGAGAAAGAAGCTAATCGCCTTTTTTCAAACGCTTTTTCCGTTCCTTCTCAGCCTGAAGCTCGGCTGCTCGCTGTAAAATCAGGATCGCCCGTTTTATTCGCACGTCGGTAGATTTAGCGCTATTCACATAATGCAGCAAACTGCGTTTCATTCCGGGTGATGTGGCTTCCCAAATTTTGCGTCCATCATCGTCCTGATCCAGCAAAACCTGCATTTCTTCCGGCATTTCGTAGCCGTATTCCGAGTCATCAGCCCGAATACTCACCTCAACCGTTTCGCCATAGTTGGCCTTCACTTTCTTCAGCGTTGCCCGTCCGAGCTGAACGAGGTAATACCCATCTTTTCGCTTGAGCACACCGCCATGGAAGCTCTCCTTGTGAATGGTAATTAGGCCACGCCCGGGAAAGCGATCAAACAACGCCTCAGCAATCTCATGCGGAACTTCGATAAAACACAAGCCCATGCCACCGCTTTGTTTGTCGATACGTGCCGTAAACTGGTGCGTTTTCATGGGGTAAAAGTAAAGGTTTGATGACCGTCTCGAAAAAAATCAAGCGCCGGCTTTTTTCAATCCTTACCGTTGGTCAGAATTCTCCCATCAAGCGATTTGATGCAGATTATCAAGCAGAAACAACGATTTTACCCTTCGATGGACGCTACATGTTTCAGATGACTCATTCAACCATGGGTAGGATTGTGGGTTGCGAAGCCGACGAATCGGCGAATTTCTTACATGCACGTTAAAGAGCATTTCGCCTAAAGGCGGGATGACCTCAATATGCTCAAATGTGAGTATCGACAAGCCCTTGAGGCTTTTCAAAGGCCTTTTTAGCACGACAAATCGGGAAGAACAGGCCTTCACATCCGGGTAGAATCTTGCCTCTGTAAGGTATCGGCAGCACTGCGCGAAGCCATTTATTTTTCGTGCAGTTACTATGTGGAAACGATACCACATCACCATGATCGAATCTTCATCCAATAGTACAAGCGCTCGCAAAGGCGATGATTGCTGGGGGTTTCACCCTATTTCAGCAGCCCGTTTTGCAGGCCTGTCACAAGGAGATATTGCGATCGAAAAGGCTATCTGTTTAAGTTTTTTGAAGCCAAAACCTCAAACCTCAGATGTAATATTCATGGAAAACAATCCACCCTAATGGTTCACTTCCCCGAAGGGAAGATTCCGCAATCATCACACAATTCAATTTCACTCACTCTCTTAACACACCAAATGAAAAAACACATACAATACCTTATCGGCGCTGTTTTTATGTTGTTTTCCCTGCTGGGGATGACACAAACAGCTACTCAGGTTTCTGTGACGGGTGCCGGAACTGTTGCTACAGTTCAAAATAACGTAGCCACAGTGGTTGATCCGAATCTGGTGATTGGTGGAAACGGAAACATCAGTGGTTTCACCGTTACCATCACCGGAAGCTACACCAACGGTGATGTCTTAAGCTACAATGGAAGTTTACCCTCGGGTATTACAACCTCTGGCTTTAACACATCAACCCGAAGCTTACAGTTCGCAGGAACAGCCTCTCCTACAGTATGGCAAGATTTGCTGCGCAGGGTAACCCTTCGCACCACATCGGCCACCTGTTTCCCCGAGCAACGGAAGGTTTCCTTCAACTTCGGATTGGTTTACTACAACATTTTAAATGATCACTTTTACCGATTGGTTTCAACAAATACCAGCTGGACCAACGCACGTACTGCGGCTGAGGCCTTGTCGTATTATGGCTACCAAGGCTACCTTACGACCATTACCTCGGCGGCAGAAAACAGCTTCATCCAAGCCTTTACCGATGCCAACTCCTGGATTGGTTGCTCCGATAACGTAAACGCCGTGAACCAGGCTGTTGGATTTACCCTTTTCAACAATCAGGCGGCGGCCGAAGGCCGATGGTATTGGATTACAGGTCCGGAGCGCGGAATTCAAATGCGCAACGGCAATGCATCCAGCAACAACGTAGGATCTGCCGTTTCTGGCGTGTACCAAAACTGGAACAGCAATGAGCCCAACGACTGCTGCAATGGCGGGAGTATAGGCGACGAAGACTACGGTCATATGTTTAATAACAATGGTCTGTGGAACGACTTTCCCAATAGTGCCAATATCACCTATTTGGTTGAGTTCGGAGGTATGCCTAACGACTTATCAAACTCCACTGTAGTGTACACCCGTACTTTGAATGTTAACGGTGCACCAACTACAGGCGTGCTCGGCGGCAACACCAGCATTTGCTCAGGAGGTAACATCACTTTATCGCTCGCCCCATTTTCGGGAACAGTGGTACGCTGGGAATGGTCGACCGACGACTTCCTTACTCCAGGTAACACCATCAACAACACCACCACTACCTTAAACATTACAGGTTTAACGGAGAGCCGTTATTACCGTGCGATCATCAACACCACCAGTCCTTCGTGTAGCGGCTTAGCCACCTCTTCGAGCTTTGTACAGGTTGCTGCTGCGCAGGGAGGAACTTCCGTGGCGCAAAACACCAGCATCTGCGCCGGTGGAGACGCTATACTCACCTTGTTCGGTAACCAGGGCTCGGTGCTCGACTGGCAATTGTCAACTGCCTCGAACTTCGGCAGTATCACCACCATCAACTCAACAAGCACAACAATTACCCGAACAATCCCCAGCGCAGGAACATATTACTTCCGCGCCCGTGTTCAGAATGGATCTTGCGGTTCGCCTGTATTTTCGAGTGTTACCACCATCACTGTAACCGCCGGAACACCCCCAATTGGAGGAACAGTGAGCAGCGCGACACACTGTGGAGGCTCTAATTCAGGAACCTTAACCTTAACCGGTTCAAGTGGATCTATCATCCGCTGGCAGTTCTCCGACGATTTTGGGTTGGTTTGGACCGACATCACCAACACC
>CANHCM010000214.1 GCA_947459155.1 Bacteroidota bacterium
CCTATGGTTTCCCGTCCGGTTTACCTCGGTGGCTTGGGTTATGGAATGAAGTGGATGATGGGCTGGATGCACGACACTTTGAAGTACTTTAAAACCGACCCGATTTTCAGAGAGTATCACCAGAACGACATCACCTTCTCGCTCTATTACGCCTTTACTGAGAACTTCATGTTGCCGCTTTCGCACGATGAAGTGGTGCATGGAAAGGGCTCGTTGCTGCAACGCATGCCGGGCGATGAATGGCAGCGCTTTGCCAATCTCCGCGCGCTTTTTGGCTATATGTTTACCCACCCGGGCTCCAAGTTATTGTTCATGGGTGGAGAAATCGGGCAATATGCCGAATGGAATTACAAGAGCTCCATCGATTGGCATTTGACTGAGTTTGAGCCACACCAGGGAATTCAGCAGTTGATTCGCGACCTGAACAAGCTCTACAAATCAGAAAAAGCCTTGTATGAAATGGATTTCAGTGCACAGGGCTTTGAGTGGGTTGATTTAAATGACCATCGGAATTGTGTGGTTTCTTTCCTGAGGAAGGCAGCCGACGAAAGCGACTATGTTTTGGTTGTTTGCAACCTAACACCCGTGCCACATGAGAATTACCGATTGGGCATCCCGCAGGGCGGCAAATACACAGTGATTTTCGACACCGACCGGAAAGAATACTGGGGCAGTGGATACACCGACCGACAAGAATATACCGCCGAAGAGATTCCTCGCAATGGAAGGTCGTATTCGATGGCGCTGACTTTACCTCCTTTAAGCGTGGTGGTGCTGAAGCCGGCAACTGAAAAAAAGACCGTGCAGAAGGTGCAAAAGCCAAAGGCTGAAAAGGCGGCTGATGCTGCGCCTAAGAAAGCGGCTGTTTCTTCGTCGAAAAAGACAGCCACTCCGGTGAAAGCCGCAGAAAAGAAAGCTGCGAAGCCCAAGGCTGAAGCCGCTCCAAAGGCGACCAAGAAAGGTAAAGCATGAAGGAAAAACTGATTGAGGCCATTCAGAAGTCTTATCACACCGAGGCTGCCCACGCGTTTCTGGGTTGTGCGGTGTTTGAGGGTGAGGTGTTGCCGGCGGCGAGACTAAACCTGAACCTCAGTATGATGAACCGTCACGGTTTGATTGCCGGAGCTACAGGTTCGGGAAAAACCCGGACTTTGCAATTGCTGGCTGAACAGTTGAGTAAATCCGGTATACCGGTGTTTTTGTCAGACATCAAAGGCGACCTCAGCGGAATGGCCATTCCCGGGAAAACGCATCCTAAACTGGAACAACGAGCGACAGAACTGGGCATTCAGTATGAGCCGTCGGGAGTGCCGGTAGAGTTGTATTCTCTGAGTGGAGAAAAGGGAATTCCGATGCGCGCCACCGTGATGGAATTTGGTCCGGTGCTGTTGGCCAAAGTGCTGGAGCTCAACGACACGCAAACCGGTGTGCTCACCATCTTGTTTAAATATGCCGACGATCGTGCGATTCCGGTGGTGGATCTCAGCGATGTGAAGGCTTTGCTGAATTACTTGAGTGCCGGAGCCGGGAAAGAGGAGATTAAGGAAGACTATGGCAGCATATCGTCGAGCAGTGCCGGCACTATTTTGAGAAAGATAACGGCCCTCGAACAACAGGGTGCTGACCGCATTTTCGGAGAGATTTCGTTCAAGGTAGAAGACCTGATTCGAAAAGTGGATGGACAAGGTGTGGTGAGTTTGCTGAACGTGAGTGACATGCAAGACAAGCCGGCAGTGTTTTCAACTTTTCTACTCAGCTTGTTGGCGGAATTGTACGAAACGCTACCGGAAGCCGGCGACCTGGATAAGCCCAAGTTGGTTTTTGTTTTAGATGAGGCTCACCTGTTGTTTCGCGATGCGTCGAAGGCCTTTAGGGAGCAGATAGAGCAAATCATTCGACTCATTCGGTCGAAAGGAGTGGGCGTGTTTTTCTGTTCGCAAATGGCGCAGGATTTACCCGACACGGTGCTTTCACAACTGGGGAACCGCTTTCAGCATGTGTTGCGCGCTTTTACTCCCGACGATGCCAAAAAGCTGCGCGACACGGTGAATACGTATCCACGCAGTGCTTATTACGACATCGCCCAAACGCTTACGCAGATGGGAATTGGTCAAGCCCTGATTACTGTGTTGAACGAAAAAGGGATACCCACCGAGGTGGCTCATACCCATTTGGTGCCGCCGGTTTCGTTTATGGGTCCTTTGGATGAGCCTACTTACCAAAGCATTGTGGAGGCTTCTGAAATGCGGGCAAAGTATGCTGCATCGGTCGACCCGACCAGTGCCAGGGAGATTTTGGCCGCCAAAATGGGAAGGATCTTACCCGGTGAAGGTGTTGAAAAGCCTTTGAATGAGGAAAAAGAAGTGGGTACAAAACAAGCTGGCCCCAAAAGCGCAAAGGCTGAAAAGTCGGTGGTAGAACAGGTGGTGAACTCGTCGCTTGGACGTTCGATTGGGCGTGAGATTGTGCGAGGTATCTTCGGGATGCTGTTTGGAAGTTCAAAGCGCAGAAGGTAGGTTAAAGCTAAGGAATTGAAGCGGTTGCTTTCAACTGGAATTCAAGGGTTTGATGGCTTAGCTTAACACCGCCAGCATTCATTCATTTATAAGTGAATTGAGGATTGGCCCCAACCATTGTGAAGGTTTACGATGGTAAATCGTTCGGAAGAGCTGATGCCATTAAACGTTGGATCGCAGACTCGATTTGTTCGTGCGGCTCAGCGCCAAGGATTGAAGCGGATACCCCGCAGCGATGGCAGGGCCGGTCATACTTGCCGGCCCTGCCATGGCGAGGAGTAGCAGCGGAAAGCCTGCCCGGGCGCCCCAAAAAGAAGGCTAAAGCGACATTGTGTAATTTGTATTCGGAAAGGGCCTAACTTTGCGGCGTTCTCACTGAGGCCTTAACCCCGAACGGGCGCTGAGGCAGAATATAACGCCTTCGGGCAATTTCGCGTTCACGCGTGCCTGCCGCTGATTCAGTGCGGCGCCGGTTTCCGTTCTCGCATTCACTTTATGACATTTAACGATCTCAACCTGATCGAGCCGATTTTGCGCGCACTTCAGGAAGAAGGGTACACCAACCCAACACCGGTACAAGAGGCTGCTATTCCTATTGTACTGAATCGCAACGACTTACTCGCTTGTGCACAAACAGGCACCGGAAAAACAGCGGCCTTTTCAATTCCCATGTTGCAACTGATGCAGGCATCGGCCGGAAAGCAGCCGCAGCAAGCCATTCGTTGCCTCATTTTAACGCCAACCCGTGAGTTGGCCATTCAAATTGGGGAAAGCTTGGCCGCTTACGGGCGCCACCTTCCGCTTCGCCACACCGTAATTTTTGGTGGAGTTCCTCAAAACCCTCAGGTTCAGGCCCTCAAGCGTGGTGTCGATATTCTGGTGGCTACACCGGGCAGGCTTCACGATTTGATCCAGCAGAACTTTATTCGCCTCAATCAACTGGAGTATTTTGTGCTTGATGAGGCTGATCGTATGCTCGACATGGGCTTTATTCACGACGTACGCAAGGTGGTGAAACTGCTGCCGGAACGCCGCCAGAACCTGTTTTTCAGCGCCACAATGCCCGAAGAAATTCAAAAATTGGCTGACCAGATTTTGCGCAATCCATTGAAAGTGGAGGTCACGCCGGTTTCGTCGACAGCGGAGAAGGTGCAACAGTTTGTGTATTTCGTGGCAAAGCCTGATAAGCGTAAGCTTTTAGACTGGATGCTGCGTCAAAAAATGGGCAATGAGCCTGTTTTGGTATTTACGCGAACCAAGCACGGAGCCGATCGCGTGGCGCGGGAGATGCAAAAGATGGGACACACGGCTGAGGCTATTCATGGCGACAAGGCCCAGAACGCCCGTCAGCGCGCGCTGAGCAACTTCAAATCGGGGAAAACCCGCATTTTGGTGGCGACTGATATTGCCGCGAGGGGCATCGACATCGACCAACTGGCTTTTGTGTTGAATTATGAGCTGCCCAATGTTCCGGAAACTTACGTGCATCGGATTGGCCGGACAGGCAGGGCCGGCAATGAAGGCACGGCGTTTTCGTTTTGCATGGATGATGAGAAGCCGTATTTAAAAGACATTCAGAAGCTTATTCGGAAAGAAGTAGCCATTCTGGAAACCCCGCCGAATCTCGTTTCTGAGCCTGTTGCCGTGGCAGTTTTTGAAAGCAAACCGGTTCAACAACAGAACCGCAAGCCAATGAACCCCATGCCGACTTCCGACAAGCCAAAGAATTCGCGCAACAACCGTCGCAGAAGGTTCTGGAGCAAAACAAAAACGGCCCAAGCCTAATTAGGGCCTACTGAAAAACACTCAATGGATTTATTGTAAGCGGTTTAGCAACTGTTTGAATCGATTCAAGCGCAAGGTTTTAAGCTTTGTTTTTTCAATTCCTGTAAAATGATCTTTCAAAATCAAAAATTTTTCGTTAGCCAGAAATACATCATCTGCTTCGTTGCCCGCGGCTCGCGGTATTCGTATACAGCTTCGCCTTGTCGCCTCGCATCTGATGCATTTCTGACTTTTTCAGTGGGCCCTAATTGTTAAAACAAACAAGCCTGACAGCAAATCTTTAGAAAAGATTCGTTGTCAGGCTTTTGCGCATAAGACTTTTTACTTGGTCGAAGCTACTTGCTTGGTCTGTAGAATTGGAGAAACCCCAGTGAAGTCAACCGAATGAATGCAATTATGCAGCTGTACGTGCTGATGGTCGGCGTAGCGAGCCTTACTCTTTGAATACCAAAATCTCTTTCATCACCGATTCCATTTCGGTGAATTTTCCTTTAAACCGGGTGCCCCGCACAATGTGGTTGTCGATCCAATGGTAGTTACCGCCGCGGGGTTTACCCATTAGAATGCCGTGGTACTTAAAG
>CANHCM010000215.1 GCA_947459155.1 Bacteroidota bacterium
CGAATTGTTAAGTTGTTGAATTTTCCACATTGTATTGTTGGTTCGATTCTGCTTATTTCTTCCTGTTCAGCTCCGAATTCTTTCTCCGATGGACGGTTTCAGGATATTCTTGAGAGCACCGATCGCCGCGATTCCGCCTCCCTGATTTTGTATTTACAGGATGCCGATAGCGAAAAGCGCATTCGGGCCGCTAAAGGCTTTGCCTCTTTTGTCGATTCGACGCTTTTTCGTCCTTTAATGGAGGCCTATCTGCGCGAATCCGAGTCAGAGGTGAGGACGCATCTGCTCTTTGCCATGGGCCAAAACGCCTCCGTAGGTGGAATGGAGGCTTTGCAAAAAAGTCTAAAAGCACTCCCTCAAAACGAAGAACTACTGGCCTTGGCCATCACCGCCGGGAAATGCCGGCATGAAGCCTTTTTTCAAAGATTAACCACCGATCCTGAGCATGAAGAGGCTCTCGTAGAAGGTCTGTTTTACCTGGCCAGGAGTCGGCGCAGTTTATCCAAACCACTGGTGGATGCTTGTTGGAGGGCTTTGCGCAAAGACAATACGCTTTCATTCTGGGCCTCACAGGCTTTGTTGAGGGCCAGAACCACCACGCCCGATTCTTTGAAGGTCCTGCAGTCGCTCTATACTCAGTCTTCGGATCTTCCAAACCAGTTAAGCCTGATTTCACTGATTGTTCAAACGGGAAGTGCAGGTGTTCCTTGGCTAACTAACACCTACAATCAATCGGCAAACAGCGATTATCGCATTCGCCTGGCTTGTTTATCACTGGCCGATTCTTCGGGTGTTCCGCTATTCATGAAAGCCCTTTCCGACAAGAACGAGCATGTGCGTAATCGCGCGCTGGAAAGGCTTTCGGAGTTTAACTTAAGTCCGTTTCTGGGTAATTTGGAGAAAGCCTTTCAACAGGAAGCCTCGGCCTTTCTCAAGTTCCGCATTGCAGGTCTTTTGCTCTCCAACCATTCCAACTCAGCGCAAAGAGCCGGCTACCGCGCTCAGCTTATTTCAGAGTTTCGTAAAACCAACGATGAATATCTAAAAGGCGCAGTGCTCAAGGCATTGGGGAATGATGTAGAATCGATCGGATTTTTGGAGGAGGAGCTTTTTACCACGCCCAGTATTCTCGTTCGCGAATTTGCTTTTGAAGCCTTGCTCTCTATTCGTCGTTCGCCAAAGTTTAATGCCTACAGTGCTTGGTGGAAGGGCATTTCAAGCCAGAGCCTGGCCGATCATTACGAGTCGATTTTTCGCTATGCCATCGAAACCGCCGATGTAAGCATGGTAAGTCTGGCCGCATCATTCCTGCGGGAAAGTAATATTCCACAGGCCTTTAATGATAAGCGGGTGGTTAATTTTCCCGACGTCCGGTTTATGGAACAAACCCTCGATAAACTTGTGCTTCCACGCGATATTGAGGGCTACGCTGAGTTGCTGAAGACCATTTCACTGTACAAAAATCTCAAGGAGCCCAGCTCTATAAAAGCCGAGTGGAATAATCCCATTCGATGGGAGCTTTTAGAACGTATTCCCCACAACCAACAGGTGGAAATCCGCACCGCTAAAGGAAACATCCGTGTAGAATTGTGGATCGAGGAAGCGCCTGCCACGGTGGCCTGGTTTGTTTACCTCCTTCAATCGGGCTTTTACAACCAAAAGCGGCTTCACCGTGTGGTGCCCGGCTTTGTAATTCAGGATGGTTGCCCTCGCGGGGATGGCTTTGGTAGCACCCCTGAAACCATTCGGAGCGAGTTTTCGGCCCGGAACTTCGACGAAGGTGTAATCGGTATGGCCAGCGCCGGTCCCGATACAGAATCCTGCCAATGGTTTATCACCCATACCGCAACACCCCATTTGAATGGCCGTTACACAGCCTTTGGCAAGGTGGTTTCAGGCTTAGAGGTAGTTCACGCCTTGCAATACGGTGACGCCATTCACGAAATGGTGCTGATTCCCTAAGTTCAGCCTTGAAACACCATTCGGTTGTTAAATTCAGGGTTGAATTGAGCGCATTCCCGGGTACTTTCGCCATAACCCTTTTTCGCCACGAAGCCCCAAAAGGGTTTTACGGGACATACAGTTGATCACCGCCAAAAACAAGGCATTTATTTCGGCAGTTTATCGAGTACAATGAGCTTCTCGAGGGTAAATGTGCCGCTATCCTGCGCTTTCAGGAAGAAGTCAAACTCGTAAGTTTTGTAAGCTGGATTGCTCACCTTCACCTGATAGTTCTTATTTCCTTCGAGCGTGATGAAGTACTGTCCGTTCTCGTCAGACGAAATCGGGGTTTGCTTACCACTGTCGCGATCGATAATCACCATTTCTGTTTCAATGATTTCTCCGGCATTCGAATCAATCACCTTACCTGAGAATATCGAAAGGGCTGGACCCTTAGGCACGACCACTGCACTTTGCGCAGCATTTTCATCGGCTTGCTTTTTCAAGGCACTAAAGTCGATTTCCCAAATATCTAAGTCGCCGCTTCCGCCTTCGCGGTTAGAGCTAAACCATGCGGTACGGCCATCTGTACTCATGCTAAAAAAGCGCTCATCGCCTAATGTATTGATCGGGTAGCCCAGATTCTCCGGCTCCGACCACTTGCCATCGTCGAGTGTGGTTTTGAAAATGTCGTATCCACCAAGGGCTTTGGGACTGTTTGAAGCATAATACAAGGTTTTTCCGTCGGGATGCACAAACACCCCAATCTGGTCGTATTCGTCGTTGATTACAGGCCCCAGATTGACCGCCTTACCCCAGCTGTTCTTGCCTTCGCGCTTACACATATATATGTCGCCCATACCGAAACCGCCTTTGGGTCTTTCAGATACGAAATAGAGGGTTTTCCCATCGGGACTCACGCAGGCAGAGCTTTCGAAGTATGACGTGTTTACATCACCTTCAACAGGCTTGGCTTCTCCCCATTTTCCGGTGCGACTTAACTTAGAAACCAGAATTTCACCGCTTCCACGATAGCCGAGATTTCGGTAAACGTAAATCTGATTGCCATCGGGCGAAATATTCATATTGGCATCGTGGGTTTCTGTGTTTAGCCGTCCGGGAACGGGCTCAGGATCGCCCCATTTTCCCGACACAGAATCTTTCAAAGCGATGTAAATATCTTCATAAAATTTGCCGTCGTCGGGGTCTTGTAATTTCCCAGTACTCTCTGGCCTGCGACTGGTAAAAATGAGTTTTTTTCCATCGGCTGAAACCGAAGGATTGTATTCCGGATATTCTGAATTGATTTTATCGCTCACGTTTGAAATTCGCACGTTTACCGGATTCTTCATCATTTGGAGGGCATTTTTGCATTGCAGAACAAATGCTGCGGCCTCCTCTGAACTTTCGTCTTTTTTCGGGTTTTTCTCCAGAAAAGTCTGGTAATTCTTGATGGCTTCCTCTAAACTCCCTGTGGCTTGCAAGGTTTGGCCTAAGAGAAAGTACTTTTCAGGGTCTTCGTTCGGATTGAGACGAATCGACCGATTCAGCCGATCGACAGCCTCTTCGTAGTTTTTCAGTTGGAAGTGGCATTCTCCCGACATGAAATAGAGTTCGGCGGTTGTGGTATCGGATTTTTCTAAATCGCGGATTACTTTCATTGCCGTGTAGTAATCACCACCCATAATGAGGTTTTTCACCCTAATGAGTTGCACCTTGCTCGTACCATTGTCGAACACCTCAGCTTTGGTAACCGTCGTTAAAGCCGTGCACAACAGCAGCGCATACATCAAGTAATTCTTCATGCGGAATAAATGCCTTTGATCGAATTAAAAGTAGGGAAAACGGACCATACTCTCGTCAGAGGGTACTGATTCGCTGTAAAAATGTTTCCAGCCCCTTTCTTTTGTCGGCATCGAGGGTGTAAGAAATATTCCTGCTCAGGTAGGTTTTGAGGTCGTAATGCGCAGGGTAGCGCTCATGAATTTCCGAAGCCGCCAATTCAGCATGTTCAACTCCCCAGCTCAGGGCCGACAGAAAATCCTTCAGGTCCTGATCCTGCACTGAATCGGCCGCAACCCAAACGGCAAACACAAAGGGTAGTCCGGTATGCTGCTGCCATTGCTCCGATAAATCGTACGTATAATTGAAACGCTGCAAGGCATCAAAAGCCCTATCACCAATTACTACGGCAGCCGTTTCTCCGTCCACTTCATCGAGATAGTTCTCCTGGGCAGGAAAAAATTCCGGTTCAATTTGCCAGTAATCGCGGCAAAGCAGGCGGCACAACTGTACCGAAGTGCGCGATTGATAGTCGAGAGCTATCCGCTTAATCTCCTTCAGCGGCTTTTGGCTCACCAGCAAAACCGAGCGAACTTCTCCAACGGCTCCGATACAGGTCTCACCAACAATCCGAAACCCTTTCAAATAGGGCAAAACAGCCACAGGTACCAAACCAACATCAGCCCGCCCTTCTAACAAGGCAGCTGCACAGGCCGAAGGGTAGAAGGCTTCAAATTGGAAATGAGGCGATTGCATCAATCCGCGCTCCCTCAAGCCATACAAAAATGGAGTTGTATTCAAATAAGACACAAGGGCTACGCGAACCATGCGGCAAAAATAAGGGCTTTTTCAAATAATAAATGTTGAAACTTTAGTTTACTTTGCAAACGATTTCAAATCGAACAATAAAGTGAAAAATACAGTTGTTTGTCCTGAGTTGCCTTTGGGCAGAAGGATGGCCATGATTGTGAAACTCTATCAAAACGCGGTTAAACAACGGATCAGCAAGCCTTCGGTTGGGCGTAACCATGCAGTTTTGGTCTACCTTTCCCGGAAGCCGGAAGCCCTTAGCCAGCAAGAATTGGTCGAGAATCTCGGGATCGACAAAGCCACCATGGTTCGTGTTCTGGACGAGCTCTTTGACGAAGGATTTATTGAG
>CANHCM010000216.1 GCA_947459155.1 Bacteroidota bacterium
GTGTTCAAAGGCGCCACTTTGGTAAAGCGACGAAGCCCCATGAGCATCATTTTTTGCTCATCGCCCTCGGTAAATGAGTTGATTGCATTTTTTCCGGCAATGTTGATTTTATCGGCGGCCTCGTAAATGTAAACCCTCGCCATGTCGATCTGCAGCGCGGCTTCCGTTTCTCCAACCTGAGCGCACAACTTCTCACTACGCAGCAGAATCGATTCCGCAACATAGAGTTCAATCAACATATCGGCAATGTTCATGAGGATTTCCTGCTCCTTGGCCAAGGTCATCATCAGCTTTTGCACAGCAGCACCGGCCACCATCAACACCGCTTTCTTGAATCCGGCGATGGCCTTCTTTTCAGCGGCAAATAATGTTTCATCAATTTCACCGAAATCAGGAATGCCCATGAGTTCTGAGGCCACTTCCATGGCCGGCCCCATCAGGTCGAGCTCGCCTTTCATGGCACGCTTCAGCATCATGTCGACCGTGAGCATGCGGTTGATCTCATTGGTGCCCTCAAAAATCCGATTAATCCGGGCATCGCGGTAGGCTCTGTCCATCGGTGCTTCGGCCGAGTAGCCCATTCCACCGTAAATCTGAACTCCTTCGTCGACAACATAATCGAGGGTTTCGGAGCCGTGTACCTTCATAATGGCGCACTCCACCGCAAACTGCTCCACACTCTTCAGGCGGGCCTGTCCGGGCTCCATGCCTGAGGCGATCAGGGCTTCGTAAGCATCATCAATGTTTTGTCCGGCGCGGTATGTAGCGGCTTCCGAAGCATAGGTTTTGATGGCCATCTCGGCGAGCTTGTGGCGGATGGCTCCATACTTCGAAATCGGACGGCCAAATTGTTCCCGCTCGTTCGCATAGTTTACCGCGGTGCTGATGCATTGTTTACATCCGCCAATGGCGGCCGCAGCCAATTTAATACGCCCGATATTCAGAATATTTACCGCGATCTTAAAGCCGTTCTGGCGGTCGGAAAGCAGATTCTCCACAGGCACCAAACAGTCGTTCAGGAACACCTGCACGGTCGATGAGCCCTTGATGCCCATCTTCTTCTCCTCTTCATTCAGACTCAACCCGGGGTAATTGCGCTCGACAATGAAGGCACTCAGGTTTTCATCGTCGTCGATCTTGGCAAACACGGTGTACACATCGGCGAAGCCACCGTTGGTAATCCACATCTTTTGGCCATTGAGCTTGTAATGCTTACCATCTTCGGTGAGCGTTGCCTTGGTTTTGCCGCTGTTGGCATCTGAGCCGCTGCCGGGTTCGGTGAGGCAGTAGGCCGCCTTCCACTCGCCGCTGGCCAGCTTGGGAATGTACTTTTTCTTTTGCTCCGCGTTGCCGTAATACAAGATGGGCAGCGTGCCAATGCCGGTGTGGGCCGACAGTGCTACGGCAAAGGAGAATCCTGCACCGGCAACCTCGGCCACCAGCATAGAGGTGTTGAAGTCCTTTCCAAAACCGCCGTATTCTTCGGGTACCGAAACACCCATCAAACCCAGCTCACCGGCCTTGTCGAGCAACGATGGCATCAGGCCCGGCTCCAGTTTGTCGATACGATCTAAATTCGGGTGCACCTCGGCATCCAGAAATTGCTGCGTCATGGCGGCAATCTCACGTTGTTCTTCGGTCCAGTTTTCCGGGATGAATATGTCTTCTGCCTGGGTTTCGCGGATCAGGAATTCACCGCCCTTGATGGCTGTTTTTTCGGTGGTACTCATGGTGTAAAGGATTGATGGTGAATTAAAAGCGTTCGAAAATTCCCGCAGCGCCCTGACCGGTTCCCACACACATGGTTACCATGCCGTAGCGTTGATTGCGGCGTTTCATTTCTTGTAACAGTTGTACGGTAAGCTTAGCGCCTGAGCAGCCCAGCGGGTGGCCCAAAGCGATGGCTCCACCGTTCACGTTGATGCGCGCAGGGTCGAGCTCCAGCTTGCGAATCACGGCCAGCGACTGTGAAGCGAAAGCCTCGTTCAACTCGATCAGCTCAATATCATTTTTGCTCAAGCCGGCCTTTTCCAGGGCTTTCGGAATGGCATACACCGGACCTACGCCCATGATTCGGGGTTCGAGCCCGGCAACGGCATACGACACCAGTCGGGCCTGAGGCGCTAAACCGAGCTCCTTCATCAGGCGTTCCGACATCATCAGCACGAAGGCCGCGCCATCGGAGGTCTGCGAGGAGTTGCCGGCCGTAATCACCCCATCGGCGGCGAAAACGGGCTTCAGCTTGGCCAGACGGTCGATCGAAGTGTCGGCGCGCGGACCTTCATCGGTGTCGACCACGTATTTCTTCACGGTGCGCTTCTCCTTCTCGTTCAGGAAAATCTCTTCAATCTCGATGGGCACAATTTCATCTTTGAATCGTCCCGATTGGATGGCATCCACCGCTTTACGGTGCGACTCGTAGGCAAACTGATCCTGGTCGTCGCGGTTCACGCCAAACTCCCTGGCCACAGCTTCGGCCGTGAGACCCATGCCCCAGTAGTAGTCGGCATGATGCTTAGCCACTTCGAGGTTTGGCACGATCCGCCATCCTCCGAAAGGAATGGGCGACATGGTTTCAACACCACCGGCAATGATGCAATCGGCTTGTCCTGACTGAATTTTGGCCGCTGCGATGGCGATGGTTTCCAGTCCCGACGCGCAGTAGCGGTTTACGGTCATGCCCGGCACTTTGTCGGTATGCAGCCCCATCAGCGATATCATGCGTCCGATGTTCAGGCCTTGCTCCGCTTCGGGCGTGGCATTGCCCACAATTACATCGTCGATGCGTTCTTTGTCGAGCTGCGGCACCTGCTTCATCAGGTGTTCAATGACCCTCGCCGCAAGGTCATCCGGCCGCATAAAACGAAACATGCCGCGAGGCGCCTTGCCTACTGCAGTGCGAAATCCGGTGATGAGATATGGAGTGTTCATATAGTCTTTAGTCTTTGGTCTTTAGTCTTTAGAAGAGGCAGTATGAGAATGCAACCTCAGCCTGCAGTGCTTTGTGTGGGTTGAATTTACTTTCCGCTTTTTGAGGGTGTATCGTTGTTGGAAAATGTATTCCCTGAGGGTGATTGTGTACTTCGGGTGTTCGTGCGCATTTCTGATTGCAACGTTCTTTGTAAACTGGAGCTCATCCGCATGATCTCTTCAATTAATCCCTGAACTTCTGCCCGAGAAGCATCAGAAAGCCAGTTTCTTCGGTGCGCTAAATCGAGTTGAAAATGAAGTTCGGCAGCAGAGCCATTGCAAATGCCTAAGAAATGATAAAACTCCTGTTTGGTATTTCTCGCGGCTCCTTCGGCAATATTAGAACCCACCGAAATCGCCGCCCTTTGCATTTGATTGATGAGACCAAATTGCTCGGCCCTGGGAAAGGTTTCTGTGACGCCATAAACCTTCTCCGCCAAGTCTAAAGCCTTGCTGTAGAGCTTCAAATTTTTAAAGTTGTTCATTTTTATGGGTTCGTTTATTCCGTTCAACAATCGTTTTATCGCATCATTTGCATTTCATCGCTAAAGGCCAGTTTCCAAACACTTTTCTACCAATCTCATTCAAAAAGAAAATCTCAAATGCTTAATACCAAGCTCAGTAGACTAAAGACTAAAGACTCAGTACTCAGTACTTCTCGCTAGTTCCTCAACACCTTCCCCGTCTTCAATATACTCTGGATCCTTTCCAGGGTTTTCTTTTCGCCGCAGAGGCTGAGGAAGGCTTCGCGTTCGAGGTCGAGGAGGTATTGCTCGGAGACTTCGGTGGGGGCGCTGAGGTCGCCGCCGCACATCACGTAGCCGAGCTTCTCGGAGATTTTACGGTCGTGCTCGCTGATGTAGTTTCCGCTGTACATCGAGTTGGCGCCGGCGTAAACCATGCCTAAACCGGAACGCCCCAGCACCTTGATGTCGCGGCGCATCACCGGCTTCACGTAGCCGAGGTCCGAAAGGGCAATGACTTTCTCCTTGGCCTGCGCAATGCGGCGCGATGGGTTGGTCACAATTTCGTCGCGGCCCTCAACCAAAATGCCCATATCCATGCCCTCGCGGGCCGATGTGGCCACCCTGGCCTGACCAATCTTCAGGAAGTTGTCGCGCAGCAGGTTAACCATGATGTCGCCTTCCTTGTAGGCATCAGAAGTGCGGAGCACAAACTCTTTGGTGCCGCCCCCGGCCGGAATCAATCCAACCCCAAACTCTACCAGTCCGATATAGGTTTCGGCAGCAGCCACCACCGCATCGGCATGCATGTTCATCTCGCAGCCTCCGCCGAGCGTCAGCCCTTGGGGCGCCGTAACCACAGGCACTGCGGAGAAACGAATTTTCATCACGGTATTTTGGAAAGCGCGGATGGAGAAATCGATCTCTTCCCATTCCTGCTCAACAGCCATCATGAAAACCATGGCGAGATTGGCGCCAGCCGAGAAATTCGGGGCGTCGGAGGCGATCACCAGTCCGCGGAAGTCCTTCTCAGCAATGTCGATTGCCTTCTGAACACCCTGTAAAACCTCCGTTCCAATCGAATTCATCTTGGTGTGAAACTCCAGGTTCAGCACTCCGTCGCCAAGGTCGGTTAGCGTGGTGCCCGGGTTTTTCCAAACCGTATTGCTTGGGCGGATGTGGTCGAGAATGATGAAGGACTCGTAGCCCGGAATGCTTTTGTACGATTTCGAAGGCAGGTCGTAGTAGAGCTTTTTGCCTCCTTCGATCTTGTAGAAGCTGGTGTTTCCGGCGGCGAGCATTTCATCGACCCAGCCTGCGTAGGCGATACCGGCCGATTTCATCTGGCTTACCGTCTTGCTTAGGTCGGTGGCGTCCCAGCTTTCGAAAGGACCCAATTCCCAGCCGAAACCGGCCTTCAGGGCTTCATCGATGCGGTA
>CANHCM010000217.1 GCA_947459155.1 Bacteroidota bacterium
ATCAACAATGCTGGCGTAAACCCTAAAGACTACCCCGACAAGGCCGAGATGGCCAAGGCGTTTTATTTAGAGGCCCTTGAAGCCGAGGCCTTAATGAAGGTTTTTCAGATTAACAGTATTGCGCCATTGCTGATGGTAAAGCACTTTCGGCCTTTACTCAAGCAAAGCGAAAGACCGGTAGTATTGAGTGTTTCGAGCTGGCTGGGTTCAGTTTCACAGTTAAGTTTCGGTGGACATTACGGCTATGTATCCAGCAAAAACCTGTTGAATGTGCTGAATAAATCAATGGCACTTGAATTAAAGCCGGAAGGTATTCTTTGCGCAACCGTTAATCCGGGTTGGGTGCAAACCGACATGGGCGGTGGAAAAGCACCGCTAACACCCGATGCCTCAGTGAAAATGATACTGGAAAATGTGTTTGACCCATTGAGCGCTGAGCAGAGTGGAGGATTTTTCCATTTTGATGGCAGCCCGCACCCTTGGTAGTCTGCGCTTTATGGCCTGCGGCTGCTAAAACGCGAAACAATGATTCCAACGAGGGTAATCATGTAAAACTGTCCGGCAATGCCGAAGAAAGCGCTCATGAGCCGGGCTGATGAGGTAGCCGGGGTAATGTCGCCATAGCCAATGGTTCCGAGGGTAATCATGCTGAAATAGGCGATCTCGTTATAAAACACCGGAATATTGTTCAGGGTAGTGTTGTTGAAGGAGGCCGGCTGAACAAATTCTAACAGCAGGAAGGAGAATGTGGCAATAACCACCAGCAGCAAATAGCCGCACACAGAGCCTAAAACAATACCCACTGTTACTTCGCTGCGGCGGGTGATTTGCCGCATGACCTCTGAGAAAATCAGTAAATAATAAACAATGTAAGCGATGAGGCCAATGGCCGAGAGAACCGGCGTACTGAAAATGGTGGCTGCAAAAAAGGGCACCAGAATGCTAATCAGAAACAGTCCGTTCTTTATTACCCGCATAAAGAGCCGCTGTTCCTTGAAAATGCCTACAGAGGCAATACCCAGTAACAGCATGTTAAAAGGCCAAACGTAGCTGATGTAAACCTCCTGATCGGGAACAAAAATTTTGTTGAACAGCACCATCATCAGTGCCAGCAACAAAAACTCAAAGCGCACCTTATGGAGCCAGCGGCTTTTCGATTCGGTGATCATGCTTAGAATCCTTTACCGATGTCGCGGCGGAAATAGATATTGTCGTAGCAAACCTGTCTAATGCCTTCGTAGCTATTGGAAAGCGCCTCGGCCACCGAATCGCCCATGCCGGTAAAGGCCAGCACCCGCCCACCAGCCGTGAGCACTTTCCCCTCTTTTAGTGTGGTGCCGGCGTGGAAAACCTGCGCGGTAGAAACATTCTCTAAACCGGCAATGGCAAATCCTTTCTGATAGCTTTCCGGGTAGCCTTCAGATACCGTAACTACCGTTGCTGCGGCCTTTCGGCTTATACGGCCCTCTAACTTATCGAGTGTGCCATCACCCACGGCGCGGAAAACCTCCAAGAGATCATTCTCTATTCTTGGGAGCACAACTTCGGTTTCAGGGTCGCCCATGCGGCAATTGTACTCAATCACATAAGGCTCGCCTTGAATATTCATCAAACCAAAGAAGATAAAGCCCTTATATTCAATACCTTCGGCGATTAGTCCTGCAAGTGTTGGACGAATAATTCGGCTTTTTACCTTCTCCATAAAGGCCTCGTCGCAAAACGAAACCGGCGAAAAAGCCCCCATGCCTCCGGTATTCAGCCCGGTGTCGCCCTCGCCAATACGCTTGTGATCTTTCGCTTCGGGCAATAAAAAGTAGTGCTTCCCGTCGCTGAGTACAAACACCGAGCATTCCAAACCAGGTAGGAATTCTTCAATCACCACCACGTTTCCGGCTTCTCCAAACTTTCCACCTAACATAGCCTCCAGCTCTGCCTCAGCTTCTACCAAAGTTTCGGGAATCACTACGCCTTTACCTGCCGCCAGTCCTGAGGCCTTTAAAACATAAGGGGCATTTAAAGTGGAAAGAAAGGCCTTGCCGGCCTCCAGTGTTTGTGGACTGAAGCTTTGGTAACGAGCTGTTGGAATGCCATGCCGAAGCATAAACGCTTTTGAAAAATCCTTGCTGCCTTCGAGTTGTGCCCCATTCGCTTTAGGACCAATGACGATCAGGTTATTCAAGTCAGGTTGAAGCGCGAAATAGTCGGCAATGCCCTTTACCAATGGTTCTTCCGGCCCAACAATGAGCATATCGACGTTCTTCTCACGCACAAATCGAGCGATTTCGTCGAAATTGAGCGGATTGAGTGCTACGTTTTCGCCATGTTGCGCGGTTCCGGCATTGCCGGGGGCAATCCACAATGCGTTGAGGTGATTACTTTGTGCAATTTTCCAGGCGAATGCGTGTTCGCGGCCACCAGAGCCAAGCAGCAGTACGTTCATGGTACAAACTTCTGCTTTTTGAGGCGAATTAGAAAACGAATCCTGAGCTTAGAATGGCCTCAGCCAACAAAAGATCGACCGGTCGGGTAATTTTGAGGTTCTCCGCATTTCCGTCGGTGGTCGAAATGGGAAAGCCGGCACTTTCCAGCACCGAGGCACAGTCGGTAAAGGCTTCGCGGTACTCCTGACTGAAGGCTTCTTTCATCCACGCGCAGCGGAAACACTGCGGCGTTTGAACAATACGTAACTGGCTGCGATCGAGCGATTTGCTGTGCCCTTGACTCACCATGCGCACCGATTCATTGACGGGCACAACCGGAACAGCGGCACCTGTTTTTTCGGCTTCTGCAAAGGTCTTGCGGATGGTTTCAAGGCTTACCAACGGACGAACGCCATCGTGAACGGCAACCAGTCCCCCTTCGATAAGCGCCAAACCATTTTTTACAGAATGAAATCGGGTTTCGCCACCGGCCACTGTTTCATGGGTAAGCTCAAAATGATGCTCGCGACACAAGGTTTCCCAGGTTTGAATCTGGCTTTCCGGAAGTACCACAATTAGCCGAATGCCCGGGAAGGCATCTTCAAAACGTTGAAGGCTGTGCATGAGAATCGACTTTCCCTGTAGCTCCAAAAACTGCTTAGGAACAGAGGCGCCCATGCGGCTTCCGCTGCCACCGGCCACTACAACAACGCTGCGCTCCACTTTAGAGAATCAGCATGGCGTCGCCGTAAGTGTAAAAGCGGTATTTCTCTTTTACAGCTTCTTTGTAGGCTTCCATGATAAAGTCGTGTCCTCCGAATGCCGAAACCATGATTAACAAAGTGCTCATGGGCATGTGGAAGTTAGTAATCAAAGCATTAGCTACCCTAAAATCGTAAGGCGGGTAGATAAACTTGTTGGTCCAACCAGTGTAAGGCTTCAAAAATCCATCGGTACTCACAGAGCTTTCAATGGCGCGCATGGTGGTGGTTCCGACCGATACCACTCGTTTACGGTTGCGCTTGCTTTCGTTCACCATTTCGGCAGCGGCCTCAGAAATGAACATTTCTTCGCTGTCCATCTTATGTTTGCTGAGGTCTTCCACCTCAACAGTGCGAAACGAACCAAGGCCTACATGTAAGGTGATTTCTGAGAAGTTTACTCCTTTCAGCTCCATGCGCTTCATGAGTTCCTTGCTAAAGTGCAAGCCTGCCGTAGGAGCAGCGACTGCGCCTTCATGCTTGGCAAATACAGTCTGAAAACGAATTTCGTCGTCCTCATCCGGAGTACGGTTGATGTACTTTGGAATGGGCGTTTCTCCAAGCGAGTAGAGGGTTTTCTTGAATTCCTCATGACTGCCATCGAACAAGAAACGAAGCGTACGACCTCTCGATGTGGTGTTGTCAATCACCTCCGCCACCAGATTGTCGTTTTCGCCGAAATACAGCTTGTTTCCAATGCGGATTTTTCGGGCCGGGTCAACCAGAACGTCCCATAAACGGCTTTCGCGATTCAGTTCCCGCAACAGAAACACTTCTATTTTAGCCCCGGTTTTTTCCTTGTTGCCATACATACGGGCTGGGAAAACCTTGGTGTTGTTGATGATAAAAGTGTCGCCATCATCGAAATACTCCAGAATGTCTCTGAACATGCGGTGCTCGATGGTTTTCGTTTTGCGGTCGAGAATCATCAGGCGCGATTCGTCGCGGTTTTCAGTTGGACGTTCAGCAATGAGTTCCGGTGGGAGCTTGAACTTAAAATTGGACAACTTCATGGGAAGCCGGGGTTTTAAATGAGGCCTGCAAAGGTACAAAAAGCAGGTAGCCAATAGCAAGCAGGGTACGCTAAGCATGAAAGTGCCGTGAATTCACGTTTTAAGGTTAAAAAGTAATCGTGATGGCCCGCAGAAAAGCCTCGAATTGCGTCGATTTTTGTCGTATGAAAGCCTTAGTTTTTAGCATACTCTTAAGCCTCTGCTGTAGCGGTGCTTTCGCGCAAGCGCGGATGACTACCGCCGAGTACATTGAGAAATACGCGTGGATTGCTGTGCGCGAGATGGAAAGCTTTCAAATACCGGCCTCAGTCAAGCTCGGTCAGGGAATTTTGGAATCTTCCTCAGGCAACAGCCCGCTGGCCCGTGAGGCCAACAACCACTTTGGCATTAAGTGCAAAAAAGAATGGACTGGCCCCACCTACATTCAAGACGATGATGAAAAGGATGAGTGTTTCAGAAAATATCCAAGCGTTCAGGCATCGTATGAAGACCACAGTCAGTTTTTACGAAAGAACCAACGATACGCGGAGCTCTTCACCTACTCACCAAGCGATTATTCCTCCTGGGCTCACGGCTTGAAAAAAGCAGGCTATGCTACCAATCCGAAGTACGCACCACTACTCATCAAAACCATTGAAGAAAACAGGCTTTACGAATACGACAAGCC
>CANHCM010000218.1 GCA_947459155.1 Bacteroidota bacterium
ATCGACGACGGGAAGTCCTTTTCCTCCTCCACAGTATCGAAGCCGTTGTGGTAAATATAGGAGCGGATGTTCCCATACATCAACTGCCCACCAAACAGGAAAGAGCTCGAATAGCCGGCTTTTTTGAGCGAGTGGGTGAGGCAAGGCAAGGCCGGATACTTCGAAGGAAGCGTAACGATAGAGGTGCGCGGCTGCGCCGGGAAGGCCGAGAAAACAGCGCCAATGCCCTGGTCGCTCAGGTTGCCGCTTGCATAACAGCTGTCGAACGAAATGCCTTCCCGAATCAATCGACTCAGGTTTGGAGCACTGCCTTTGTAGCCACCAAGGCCTTCAACCACATCGGCCGACCAGCCCTCGAGCACCACCAGCACGATGTTGGGACGCGTATTTTTCAACACAAGCTCTCCTACACCCTGAATTTCGGGGTAAAGTGTGCTCACCTTAGCCTGGGCCTGCTCGCGTGGCATGAAACGGTAAGGCTCCACCGCTTCAAGGTTCTGCAAAACATTACTCATGAGGTGGAAGGCCGAGTTGGTGGCCGCTGCATTCAAGGTTGGATTGTTCGAATACCAGGCCTCCGAAACCTGAATGGGAATGGGCGAAAGTCCGCCACGCGCACCCAACAACAACAACGGAAGCAGCACCACCAGGCTGATGGATGCGCTGAGGCGGTTTTTGCCGCCGGGCCGGGGCAAAAACCGCCGCTGAATCCACCAGGCCGCCGCAAAAAAGACTACCGTAGCTCCCGTAATTCCAAACAACTGAGCCCAACTGGCCGTGTGAAAAACCTCACCCGGATTGCGGAAAAACCACAAGGCCTTGAAGGTGAGCTTGTGGTTCCACTCCGTGTACAAGGGCAACTCTACCACCTGCACAAAAACCACCAAAAAGCTTAAAAACAGGGTGATGTTCTGAAACCATCTCCACCAAAACCCGCGACCGCTAAACACCAGCCCCACCAACAAGAGCAGTTGTATAGCCATGAAATAACTCATCATCGACAAATCAACCCTCCAGCCTTGAACCAGGGCCTGTAACACCGATGCGATCGGCTCCGTTTGCCAGTCGGCCGAATGGAAAGCCAAAAAGCAAACCTTACCCCAGCTAAAAAGGAGCGCCCAGTAAGCCAGCAATGCCGCTATGGTAAACGGAATGCCCCAGCCTTTTTGCGATAAGTGTGAATACAGTTCAGGCAGCCTGCGCCTCATTGAGCCTACTTGCCTTTCTTTTTTATCTCCTCTACATACTTCCCACTCAGCACATCACCATAAAAACCTTTGTTATTCAGTACTTCCAGAGCACGTTTTATCTCTGGATCGTATTGGAATGAGTTCTCAATTTGTCCGCGCTGGAAATGATAGCGCATCACAATTTCATCGGCCAATAGCTCCGAAATCTCTTCTTTCGACTTTTCGATGTCGGCCTTCTTATCGTGCATCATCTTGTCGCGAAGCTGGTTGTATTCCTTTTCGAATGAGCTGAAATACTTCTCTTTTTCCGAAACCTCTTTCAGCTTGACCAGCAGCTCCTCACTTTCGGTTTCGTATTTAATGTCTTTCGCAGAGGCAAATTGCACAAACTCCTCAAAGATGGCCGGAGTAATCTTAAAGTCTTTGGCACTGGCAATCTGTGGATTTTTGCGGCGGAACTCTGTGGCGAAATCGAAGATGATGCTCTCATTCACCAAAGCGCGCGAAATGGGGGCATACTCACGCGGCTCAATGCCCACATCTGGATTTACACCCCCACCATCATACACCTTACGGCCGTTTTTGGTCTTGAACTCCCGAATCAGCGAGTCGGGCACCGTGCCTACCGAACCATCTTCGTTGCGGTTGGAGTAATCTTTGGCCTGAATGCAGCGCCCGCTGGGAATATAGTATTTCGAGGTGGTGATTTTGATTTGCGTGTTGTAGCTCAGCGGACGGGAGGTTTGCACCAGGCCTTTTCCAAAAGAACGCTGCCCGATGATTACCGCCCGGTCGAAATCCTGCAGCGAGCCACTCACAATCTCCGAAGCGGAAGCCGAACCCCGATTAATCAACACGGCAACCGGAATACTCAGATCGACCGGCGCATTGAGCGACTTATACGTCTTGTCCCACTCTTTCACCTTGCCCTTGGTGCTCACAATGTCGAGGCCTTTCTCTACAAAGATGTTCACGATGTTGATGGCCTCACGGAGTAAACCTCCGGGATTGCCGCGCAAGTCGAGAATCACGCCTTCCAGTGCCGGGTTTTCTTTGAGTTTGGTGAGGGCGTCGCGCACTTCACGACCGGCATCTTCGGTAAAGCCGGTTAGCTTAATCATCCCGATTTTATCGTTTACCATGCCGAAGTAAGGCACATTCTTTACCTTGATCTCCTCGCGCATGAGCTGCATCTCGATGGGTTTTTCTTCGCCCGGACGACGAACCAGCAGCTTGACCGGCGTGTTGGGTTGGCCTTTGAGGATCTTCACCACATCGCCGGTGGTCTTCCCTTTGGTCGATTTGCCTTCTACCTCCAGAATTACATCGCCGGCCATCAGTCCCGCCTTTGCCGCCGGGGCATTTTCGTAAGGCTCGGCCACCACAATGTAATCGTCTTTCATGCGGATGAGCGCACCAATGCCGCCGTACTGGCCGGTGGTCATGAAGCGGGCGTCTTCGATGTCTTCTTCGGGAATGAAGTTGGTGTACGGGTCGAGCGACTCCAACATGGCATCGATGCCCGTTTTCATCAAATCGCCGGGCTTAACCTCATCTACATAATACAGGTTTACCTCACGAAAGAGGGTGGCGAAGATGTCGAGGTTCTTGGAGATTTCGAAAAAGTCGTCGCGAAAAGCCAAACCGCTAAAGGCCGTAATACCAATAAGCGAGGAGGCAACAATGACGCGGGTTTTTGTGCTAAGGCGGGAAAAGAATGTTTTCATAGTTGTTTACGGTACCGGGTCGTGACCATGGCCACCCCAGGGGTGACAACGGGCAATGCGTTTCAGGGCGAGCCAGCCTCCCTTTAGGGCTCCATGCTTTTGAACCGCTTCAATTCCGTAGGCCGAGCAGGTAGGGTGGTACCGGCATGCCATAGGCAGAATGGGCGAGATGGCCCTTTGGTAGAAGCGAAACAACAAGACAAGGAACTTAGCCGGGATTCGGCGCATCAGCCTGGGTTAAACGGTGTAAAAGTAGGATTATTTTGCGCTCTATACGGTCGTAACGGATGTCGGTTCGGCCGGTATAAAGAATAAACACATCAAGCCCTTGTTGGTTTTCAGAAAGCCAGTTCGACGCTTCGTGTTTGTTGAGTCGGTAAGCCTCACGCATCATGCGCCGGATGCGATTTCGTTCCACGGCTTTCTTCGATACCCTTTTTGAGACCACAAAACCCACGCGAATGGGCGGAAGGTCATCCGCCGAACGGCGCAAAAAAACAGCCCTGAACGGCGGTTCCTGCATCCATTGGCCCTGCGAAAACAGCCGGTCGAGGTAAGTTCTGCCCCGCAGGATTTCTGTTTTGGGCAGCGAAAACATGACCGATTAACGCCCCTTGTTGGCCAGCTTGAGGTAATTCTCGATGGCCATGGTCATTGACGGAGCATTGGGCTGTGGCGCGTGAATGTCGAGAATAAGGTTGGCTTCCCGCACGGCTGCAGCGGTTGTTTCGCCAAATGCGGCAATACGCGTGTTGTTTTGCTTGAAATCGGGGAAATTCTGGTACAAACTCTTGATGCCCGAAGGCGAGAAAAACACGAGCATGTCGTACTTCACGTCCGACAAATCGCTTAAATCGGAGCAAACGGTACGGTAAATCACCGCCTTGGTGAAGTTGATTTTATGCTCTTCGAGAATTTCCGGAATCTCATCTTTGTGGATGTCGGAGCACAACAGCAGAAATTTCTCTCCTTTGTTTTTCTTGATGACATCAATCAGTTCTACAAACTTCTGATTTCCGTAGAAAATCTTCCGTTTGCGGTATTGTACGTATTTCTGCAAGTAAAAGGCGGTAGATTCGCTGATACAGAAATACTTCATCGTTTCGGGAACGGTGATGCGCAGCTCGGTGCAGATCCGAAAGAAATTGTCGACCGCATTGCGACTGGTCAGAATTACCGCAGAATGGTCGAGAATGTTAATCTTCTCTTTGCGGAATTCTTTCGCCGAAATGCCTTCAACATGGATGAACGGACGAAAATCAATCTTCACGTTCATCTTCTTCGCCAAATCGAAGTAAGGTGACTTATCGGTTTCGGGACGGGGCTGAGTTACCAGAATGGTTTTCACCTTCTGTACCCGGTTTTCCGTGCCTGCCGAACCGTCGGCGGGAATAGATTTCTCTGAACTCATCGGTTGCGCCTCTTAAATATGTAACACGTTCTTCAGGGTTTTTACCAGCAGCAGAACGGGTATAATTTCAAGGGTGCAAAAGTACAAAAATAAATGGAACTTACTCAAGGCCGCACTTTGCCATCCTGCCCTTACGCCTACAAGCAAACTGCCGGTGTAAAGCAAGCCAAACAATCCGATTCCGGCGTACATAAACAGGGTTCCCAGCTCGGGAGGCGCCAGTTTTAATCCAAGGCTTATGGGAATAAACAGCACGCCCAACAAGGCATTCATCAGCACAATGCCGGTAATATACTGACCGGCCTCGCTCCGGCACTCAAACAGAGCGCCCAAAGCAATAATAATCAGCATTTTAAGCCCCAGCAAACCGGCCCCAATCAGAAATAGTTGTCCGTAGGCCGGCATAAAAGGCAAGAAGGCCGCTTCCCAATGGAAAAAGCCGGCAATCTGGTACACGAAAATGGGCGAAACAATGAGGTAGATGAGCAGGGCCATC
>CANHCM010000219.1 GCA_947459155.1 Bacteroidota bacterium
TACCGCTATCTTCTGGAGTAATTCGGGGCTTCCCGGGTAATCGACACATCGTGTGGATGACTTTCGCGCACTCCGGCTGAGGTAATGCGTATAAATCGTCGGGTTTGCAAGGTTGCGATATCCTTCGCACCGCAGTAGCCCATACCGGCTTTTAAGCCTCCAATGAGCTGATACAGCACCTCGCTCAACATTCCTTTGAACGGCACCTGACCTACGATACCTTCCGGTACCAGCTTTTTGATATCATCTTCCGCATCTTGGAAATAGCGGTCTTTGGAACCTGTTTGCATGGCTTCGATCGAGCCCATGCCACGGTACGATTTAAATCGGCGGCCTTCGTAAATGATCGTTTCACCGGGCGACTCTTCCGTTCCGGCAAACAGGCCACCGGCCATAATGCTGGAGGCCCCGCCGGCCAAAGCTTTTACAATGTCGCCTGAGAATCGGATTCCGCCATCGGCAATCACCGGAATACCTTTTCCTTTGAGGGCAGCGGCAACCTCAACAACGGCAGTAAATTGCGGTACTCCCACCCCGGCAATTACCCGTGTGGTACAAATAGAGCCCGGACCAATTCCAACCTTTACAGCATCGGCTCCGGCCTCAGCGAGCATGAGTGCGGCTTCGGGTGTAGCGATGTTTCCAACCACCACTTCTAAATCGGGCCATTTTTGCTTCACCTCTTTGAGCATGCTGATAACGCCTTTGGAATGCCCATGCGCCGTGTCGATAATTACAGCATCCACACCTGCATTCTTCAAGGCTTCCACCCGTTCGAGGGTATCTGGAGTAACGCCAACAGCGGCCGCTACGCGAAGCCGGCCGTAGTCGTCCTTGCAGGCATTTGGACGAAGCTTGTTTTTGATGATGTCTTTATAGGTAATCAATCCAACCAGCCTGTAGTTTTGGTCAACCACCGGCAGTTTTTCGATTTTGTATTCCTGGAGGATGGCTTCGGCCTTGGCCAGATTGGTTTCGGTAGTGGTAATCAGGTGCTCGGAGGTCATCACTTCCCGAACCGGCTTGTCGAGGCGCTTTTCGAAGCGAAGGTCGCGGTTGGTGATAATTCCCACAAGCTTACGCTGCCCATCAACCACCGGAATGCCTCCGATTTTATACTCCTTCATCAGTTGGAGCGCATCGGCCACAACCGCATTTTCAGCCAGTATTACCGGGTCGATGATCATTCCACTTTCGGAGCGCTTCACCTTCTTTACCTCGGCAGCCTGGGCGGCAATCGACATGTTTTTGTGCAATACCCCGATGCCTCCTTCCTGCGCAATGGCAATGGCCATGGCCGATTCGGTAACGGTGTCCATTGCCGCGGTAACAATCGGAACGTTGAGTTTGATGTTACGGGTGAACATCGACGAGATGTCGGTTTCGCGGGGAAGAACCTCAGAATAATGGGGAACGAGCAGGACGTCGTCGTAGGTCAGTCCTTCAGTGATGTTTAGGGCAGAATGCATGGCAACCGGATTTCCGAATTGCGCGCAAATGTACGAAAAAGCTTCAGAGCATTTTGTTATCTGCAGGTTACGATTTTCGCTTTCCGACCACCAATTCGGTGAGTTGCTCTTCCACAAGCCAGCGGTTGGCTAAATCGCGCAGTTGCAAGGGCGTAGTTGAGAGGATGGCCTCGGTGTATTGCGTGTAATAATCGTTCGATAAGCCATAGAGCAGATTTCCCTTGACACGTTCCATCCGCTCGAAAGTGCCATCAAAGCTCTTTAAAAGCCCTCCAAGCATGTAGTTTTTCACCAGGCTAAGTTCCTCTTCAGGAATGAGCTCTTCGCGTAAAAGTTTGATTTCATGATAGATTTCACGCAGTGCATCTGTCGTAACTTCTGCACCGACCTCAGTGGAAATGTAAAACCAGCCTTCGGAAACGTAGGCCAGAGCTCCGGCGCCAATTCCATAGGTGTAGCCCTTGTCTTCTCTGATGTTGCTCATCAGGCGTGAGCCAAAATACCCTCCTAAAACAGTGCTAAGTACTTTCATGGGAAAGTAATCGGCATGGTGGCGGGTGAACAACCTACGTCCGATTCGGATGGCCGATTGAATGGCATCAGCCTTCTCGACGTAGTGTTTCGCCGGCTTCAGCAATTCGCCGTATGCCGGAGGGTTTGGCTGCTTAAAGCCATCCACCGAAGGTGATATATGACTAAGCGCATTGGAGAGCGCCGACAAAGCCTCATCATCGGCCCAACCGCAAAGCAAAATGAGGGCGTCTGACAGGTTGTAATGCTTATTGCGGAATTCCCGAAGTTCCTCGATGGTTATTCCCAAGTAATCTTGCTCGGAAAAATGGGCTCCGTAAGGTGTTCCGGAGAGAATCATCTCTTGAAACTGCTTGCCGGCCAAAAACGAAACCTTCTCGCAGTTGATGCGGAACTTTTCCAGTTTATTCGCCTGCATAATGAGCCACTCAGGCTCAGGAAAGGTTGAATCTTCGAGCAATTCAACGACCCAATGGAGGGTTTGAGAAAAATACCTGCGCAAGGTGTAAAGGGTAACCGAGGCAAAATCCTTGTCGAAATCCAGCTCGAGAAAAGCCCCAAAACGGTCGATGCCATCGGCAATTTCGGCTGCGGTATGCTTCGAGGTGCCTTCCTGAAGCATAGCATTGGCCATAGATGGCACCAAAGGGTTTGGATGACTGGCCGTTCCTGCACTGAAGATGAATTCAAGCCGGAGAATTTCCTGGGTTCCAAGGCGCATCACGTACACCGGGATTCCACCGGCGAGCATTACTTTTTCTGCTTCCTGAAATGCCACATGCTCCACGGCAACCATAGGCGGAGGGGTTAATCGATCGGGGTGCATCATGATTCTTTGCAGTAGTAAAGGGTGGAACAGTTATTTTCGATGAGCAAGGAGTTGGCTTCCCGATGAATATCGGCCGTACTTACTGCCCTTATTTTCTCCAACTCGAGATTTACGAGGTTCGCATCGCCCAATAACTCCGCAAATGCGAGGCTCATGGCTTTGTTCAACACGGCCATCTCCCCGAAAACATGCGAGGATTCGGCCTTGTTTTTCACCTTTTCGAGCTCTTGTTCCTCAATGTGTTTTTCCTGAAGCAGACGAATTTCGGCTTGTATAGCGGTATCGGCCTGTTCGGGAGTTACACCTTTGCGAAGCCGGCCTGAGATGACGAACAAACCAGGCTCAATATTGCCCGTTACATAGGCGTTGATTTCACTGAAGAGCGATTGCTCCTTCACTAAACTTCGATAAAGCCTTGAGGAAGTTCCCCGGCCTAAAATGTCGGAAAGCAAATCCTGGCTGAAGTACCGATTGCTCAAACGCCCGTCCATGTGATACACTTTGTGGATGGCATCGGCGGGAACGCTGCGGTTTACGCGTAAAAATCGAGGCTCTTTTTGTGGCGGTTCGGATGGCCAATTGCGAGAGAGGGGCTTTCCGGCAGGAATCGGCGCAAACCATTTGTGGCAAAGGGCTTTTACTTGTTCGGTACTTACATTTCCGGCGACGACTAAAATGGCGTTCGCCGGATGATAAAATCGTTCAAAAAAGGCTCGAACGTCGCTCATTTGGGCTTGTTCGATGTGAGAAATCTCCTTGCCGATGGTGGCCCAACGATAAGGATGCACAGAATAAGCCAGCTCGCGAAGCAACAGCCATTCGTCGCCATAAGGTTGATTGAGGTAACGCTGCTTAAACTCTTCAATCACAACGTTGCGTTGCACCTCAAGACTCTTTTCCGAAAAGGCGAGGCTCAGCATGCGATCAGACTCCAGCCAAAAGCCTGTTTCGAGGTTTGCCGCGGGTAAGGTGAGGTAATAATTGGTAATGTCGTTGTTGGTAAAGGCATTGTTCTCGCCACCGGCTTGCTGCAGCGGAGTGTCGTAGTTTGGAATGTTCACTGACCCTCCGAACATCAAGTGTTCGAAGAGGTGAGCAAATCCGGTTTTTTCAGGGTCTTCGTCACGTGCACCTACATCGTACAAAATGTTCATACAGGCCATTGGCGTGGTATCGTCGTGATGCACCAACACGCGCAGGCCATTTTCCAGGGTAAACCGCTCGTAGTTTATCATGTGCCCAAAGTAGCTTGAATTTAGCTGGGTTAACAAGTTTGACTTCAGCCTTTGTTCACAAACACAACGAAAAATGTATTTTGGCCTCATGAAAGCGTTAATTGAAGAAGCCTGGGAAAACCGGGAAATGCTTGCAGATTCGAAAGTACAGCATGCAATACGGGCGATTATTGAGCAGCTTGATGAGGGCTCTTTAAGGGTGGCCGAGCCTGATGGCGAAGGCTGGAAGGTGAATGACTGGGTAAAAAAGGCCGTGATTCTGTACTTTCCCATTCAGCAGATGAAAACGCTGGAGGTTGGCCCTTTCGAATTTCATGACAAAATGCGTCTTAAGACGGGTTATGCCTCAAAAAATGTCCGGGTTGTTCCGCATGCGGTTGCCCGTTATGGAAGTTATCTGGCGCCGGGCGTTATTCTGATGCCTTCATATGTAAACATTGGAGCCTACGTAGATTCCGGCACCATGGTCGACACGTGGGCTACAGTTGGCAGCTGTGCGCAAATCGGGAAAGATGTTCACCTCAGTGGCGGCGTGGGAATTGGAGGCGTTCTGGAACCGGTTCAGGCCAGTCCGGTTATTGTAGAAGATGGTTGCTTTATTGGCTCCCGCTGCATTGTGGTTGAAGGCGTTCGTATTGGAAAACAAGCAGTGTTGGGTGCCAATGTGGTGATTACTTCCAGCACCCGAATTATTGATGTAAGCGGCTCTGAACCTGTCGAATACAA
>CANHCM010000220.1 GCA_947459155.1 Bacteroidota bacterium
AGGCGTAAACTTGCAAATTGAAACTAAAAGTTTCAATTTGCAAGTTTGTTGTATATTTGTCTCAGAATGAGTGCGTATGATTTCAAGGACGATTGAATCAAGTTTAATGAAGGCCCTGCAGTCGATGCCAGTTGTTGCGTTGTTGGGGCCTCGGCAGGTAGGGAAAACAACACTGGCTTTAACCTTGGGAGAAGGATTAATGAAAAGGTGGAGTTATTTGGATTTAGAGTCTGATACCGACCTTAGCAAACTGAATGATCCTGAAGGGTTTCTTTCCACTTTTGAAGGGGAATTGCTGATTTTAGATGAGGTTCAATACATGCCTGAGCTTTTCAGGATTCTTCGTGGTATTGTGGATGCGCGCAAACGGATGGGTGAGAAGGCCTGTCAGTTTTTACTACTTGGCTCGGCGTCTCCTGCATTGTTGCAAGGATCGGCAGAGTCCTTGGCAGGAAGAATTCGATATGTCGAGCTAAGTCCATTTAACAGCCTGGAATTGCTAAAGCACGATACAGAAGCATTTTCGATGGATTTATTATGGTTACGTGGCGGGTTTCCAGATAGTTATTTGGCCGCAAACAACCAGGAGAGCTTTGATTGGCGAATCGATTTCATCAAGACCTATGTTGAACGTGACTTACCCAACATGGGTTCGGGTATTTCCCCGATTCACTTCAAGCGATTTTGGAGGATGTTGGCCCATTATCATGCGAATCAGGTTAACTACAGCGAATTAGGACGAAGTTTGGAGCTCAGCCATACAACGGTGAAAAATTACCTGGACACGCTCACCGGATTTTACATGGTTCGTCAAATTGAACCTTATGCCGCGAATGTGAAGAAACGCCTGGTAAAGTCGCCCAAAATTTACATTCGGGATTCAGGAATGTTACACTGTTTGAAAAACATATCAACCATGGATGCCCTGTTCGAAAATCCTGCATTAGGGGCAAGTTGGGAAGGTTTTGTGGTGGAAAATATTTTGGTCCACCTAGACGCACGTTGGGAGTATTACTATTACCGCACCGCAACTCAGGTTGAAATCGACCTCATTCTGATCTCTCCTTCCGGTGAAATTTGGGCTGTTGAAATCAAGCGCCAAACAGCGCCCAAGCCGGGCCGCGGGTTCTTTGAGGCCTGCAAGGACGTTAAGGCCAACCGCAAGTTTATCGTTTATGCATTGGAAACACAGTACCCGATTGGAGGTGGGGTTGAAGTGATTGGATTAAAAGCCTTTATTGAGCTGATATTAGCCGCTTGATTTTCAAGACCACCGCACAACAAAAAAGGCATCCTGTTCGGGATGCCTTCTTGATTTATGTTGTGTTAGGCTTATTCGGCCAAAACAATCACTTTGTTGTTGAGCACTTCTACAACACCACCATTGATGGGGAAATTGTGCTTCGCTGAAGCTTTGTCGGTCACCTCGATTTGACCTTTTTTCAAGGCTGAAATCAAAGGAGCGTGCTTATCTAAGATTCCCAACGAGCCATCGATTCCGGGTAAAACCAGCGATTTTACCTCGTCTTCGTAAAGCTTTTTGTCGGGAGTGATGATTTCGAGCAACATGGCTACAAATTATTGGGCCGCTTCGGCGATGAGTTTCTTTCCTTTTTCGATGGCTTCCTCAATGGTTCCAACAAGGTTGAATGCCGCTTCCGGATATTCATCCACTTCGCCATCCATAATCATGTTAAAGCCTTTAATGGTGTCTTCGATAGAAACGAATTTACCTTCCAAACCGGTAAACTGCTGAGCCACGAAGAACGGCTGAGAAAGGAAACGCTGAACACGACGGGCGCGGTGTACAACGAGCTTATCTTCTTCAGAAAGTTCATCCATACCAAGGATGGCGATAATGTCCTGAAGCTCTTTGTAACGCTGTAAGATCATCTTCACGCGCTGTGCGCAGTCATAGTGAGCGTCGCCAACCACGTCGCGGGTCAGAATTCGTGAAGTAGAATCGAGTGGATCTACCGCCGGGTAAATACCCAACTCGGCAATCTTACGGCTCAATACCGTAGTGGCATCAAGGTGGGCAAAGGTTGTAGCCGGAGCAGGGTCGGTAAGGTCATCCGCAGGTACGTAAACGGCCTGTACTGAAGTGATAGATCCGGTTTTTGTTGAGGTAATACGCTCTTGCATCAGACCCATTTCTGTGGCCAGCGTTGGCTGGTAACCTACCGCCGAAGGCATACGACCAAGAAGAGCCGACACCTCAGAACCAGCCTGGGTGAAGCGGAAAATGTTGTCGATGAAGAAGAGAATGTCTTTACCACCAGTAGCTGATGTGTCTCCATCGCGGAAGTACTCGGCCATGGTGAGGCCCGAAAGCGCAACACGAGCGCGGGCTCCCGGAGGTTCGTTCATCTGTCCGAATACGAAGGTAGCCTGCGAATCTTTCAAAGTTTCTTTGTCAACCTTGCTCAAATCCCAGCCGCCATGGTGCAGCGACTCTTCGAATTCTTTACCGTACTTCACGATGCCCGACTCGATCATTTCACGCAACAAGTCGTTCCCTTCACGGGTACGCTCACCTACGCCGGCAAATACAGAGTAACCATCGTAACCTTTAGCGATGTTGTTAATGAGCTCCTGAATCAATACGGTTTTACCTACACCGGCACCTCCGAAGAGACCGATTTTACCTCCTTTGGAGTAAGGCTCGATCAGGTCGATTACCTTGATACCGGTGAAGAGTACTTCAGACGAAGTAGAAAGGTCTTCGAATTTTGGAGGATCGCGGTGGATTGAATATCCACCCACATTGCTCACTTCGCCAATACCATCGATGGCTTCTCCAATCACATTGAAGAGGCGGCCTTTAATCTGGTCGCCAACAGGCATAGTGATTGGTGCACCGGTAGCAATAACGTCCATGCCCCGACGAAGTCCGTCGCTCGAATCCATCGCAATGGCCCGAATGGTGTCTTCGCCAATGTGCTGCTGACACTCAAGCACGATTTTTTGACCGTTTTCGCGCACCACTTCGAGTGCGTCGAGAATGTTAGGAAGTTTGTTGTTTTCGGTGTTGAATCGAACGTCGATAACAGGACCGATTACCTGTACAATTTTACCAGTACTTTGAGCCATAGCGGTTTAGCGTGTGAGGACATTGTCCAAATCGGCGGCAAAAGTACGATTTATTTATACCTTTCGCCGCTTGTGAATAAAAAAATCCGGTGGTAGTTTCGAAGGTAAAGCGACAGCGGGTGAAGCGAATACCCCGCAGAACAGAGCGAGCGTGGGAGTGGGAGCGTGAGGGAGCGCTGTTTGAGGAGTAGCAGCGAAACACGCGGTGCCCGGCGATTCAGCCTCAGTGTATCGTGCGGCACAGCGAGGCAGGCGCCCAAATCACAAAAAAGCGAACTTCAATATTTTAGTAAGGCCAAACAAAGTTTGGATGACTTTTCGGTGCATCATGAGCCTTGGCGGTGGCTCCGATTTTATCGGATAACCTCCAGGCTCCAGTTTACGGCATCCGTTCCCACGGCCGTGTTGTAGAGGTCGAACAGCTTTTGGTACTGGCCCTGATTGAAGAGGTCGAAGGCCTGCTGCATGCTGCCCGACTTGGCAAAATAATGATCCGTTTCGGGATAGGTCTTCAGCGTGGCTGTTCCGGGTTTGTAATGGTTCACGGTGCGCACAATTTGCTCGTGGTCGGCCAGCGAAAAGGCCTGAAAATCAGAGGCTCCATATTGCACCAATACCTTTGCCTGCGTGTCTTTCCAGTGTTGCAAGTGCGGCACGTCCTGAATTTGTCTCCAGTAATTGGCATTGCGGCTGTAGATTTTGCCTTGACCATCGTACATCCACTGTTCGCGTAAAATGCGGGCTTTGGCGGTGTCTTTGGCCAAATCTTCGAGCGAGGCCTTCTCGACGAAAAAGCGGTAGTTCAGGTCGTACTGACTCACGATGGAAGCTTCGTATTCCAAGGGATCCATGCCGGCCAGGAGGTTCTGCACCCGGTACATTTCGATTTGATACTCGAACCACGACTTTGCCGTGGTGCCGTAGACCACCACGCCGGCGACGCGCTCCTTGGCAGCAATGGCCGGAGCCACGATGCCTCCCATGGAATGACCAACAATGATGATTTTGCTGGTGTCGACGTACGGCAGCGATTTCAGTTTGCGCAATCCAACGCGGAAATTCTCAATTTCATCGTATAAATCGCAGCTTTCGCAGTCTGGTGTGTTCTCACTATCGCCCAGGCCACTTTTTTCGATGCGAAGGGTTACAAATCCAGCCTTAACATAGGCATCAATTACCCGTTTGTACGGGTGGTAATCGGGAAGATTGTCGATGGAAGTGCAAGTGTAGCCCGGAATAAACAACATGGCCGGGTAGCGTTCTTTGCCGTACGGCTTGTTCACGATTACACGTAAACGTCCTTGTTTGTAAGGCGCATCATCATACAGCACGTCCGAAACAGCTGAGGTCTCCAGTTCTTTAGGTTGAAATTTCCCTTTCAGCGTTTTGCTTTTCCCCTCGCGTAAAATGCCAATTTCCACCGCATCGCCCGCCTTTTGACCGTTCATGGCTTGCATTAGGTCGCTAATCTGAGCAATGGGCTTGCTGTTCATCGATACAATCACATCTTTCGGTTTCAAGCCCAAGGCCTTGGCCGTTCCACCGGTAACCTCTTCGATTGCAATTCCATTTTCAACCGGAGCCGGCACAATGCCCAGTGAAGCCTTTCGTCGCAAGGGCTGAGCTTGTAAGGCAGAGACAATGAAAAAACCTAAAATAAAGCCGGAAAGAAATCCCCAAT
>CANHCM010000221.1 GCA_947459155.1 Bacteroidota bacterium
ACAGCTGCAATTCGGTTTCGCCCCCATTCGACGAGAGAACTGGTAGTATGTCCCATTCGGTTGAAATCGTTTCTCCTTTCGCACCGGTCCATTGTAATGGATAACCTTCAATCAACCCGTTCGAAGCAGCAAGCTCCTGAATGCGAAACCGGAATTGGCTGCGGTCGTCATCCTTTAGCAAATCAAATAAATTCCAACCTTTAGCCAGGGCCTCGGTGTAAAACGACATTTCGCGGAAGGCTTTATTGGTAAGCAATACCTGCCCTGATGCATTGATTCGAACAATGAGCGTGCGTTGTGCATCCAGAATCGTTTGCAGCGCATCGCGATCATTAAGCACCGCATCGTGCTGTTTAACTTTCTCAGTTACGTCTTGTAAAACACCCACAATTCGTTTTGGCCGGCCAAGCGAGTCGCTTAAACATTCAGCACTTACGCGCAAGTAAATCAGGCCCTTTTGGGGATGACTAAACGGGAACTCATATTGCGCGGCTCCTGTCTGTTTCCGACAGGTTGCAATAAGGCGAAGCAGAGCGGAACGGTGCTTAGATTGAACGGATTGAAAGAAACGGTACGTGTAATCGATATCCGGCGAAAACGCTATGCCTGTTAAGGTAGATAGCTTGGGATTGATGATCAGCTTCCGGCTTGGAATATCGTAATCGAATATGCCCGTTTCGGCCACCTCGGAGGCCAGTTGAAGGCTACTTTGCGAAGTGCGAAGCTCCGATTTCAAGGCAACTTGCTCAGTTACCTCCGCAAACTCGCACAAACAAACGGTTTCTCCATCTAATTGTATAGATCGAAGATACACATCAATCTTTCGCTTTGCGCCTTGAGCGTTGATAAACCGAATTTTCAAAGGCTCCAATCTGGGCTTTCCTGACAATATATGCCGGATACTTGAATGAAGATAAGCGGCGTCATCTCCATACAAACCCTTCATTCGTAATGTTTCGGAAAATGTACTTGAAGAATCTTGCGACTTCCAATCGAGAAGGCGCACAAAAGCCGCATTAAAAAAAATCAGTTTCTCCGATTGGTCGAGCACACAAACCGGCCTCAACAAATGCTCAAAGAGCACCTCAAACTGCATTTTTGTGAATGTTGAGGTATCCATCAATCCGATTTTCTTGAAAGGTAAATGAATTTATATACACAAGCATCAAAAACACCCAAAAAATTTTAATGTCGACTTAATTTCCTGTTCACGCATAGTAGCAAAAACAACATCTAACAATTACACAACGGATAAAAACGTAATGTCATCAGCCTTTAGGCAGCCAATTACAAGCCTCACAAAGCATTTAGAAATTGTGCACCATAAGCCCAAACAACAATTTACCCAAAGGCTCCGACCGGTATTACTGGTTTGCGAACGGGTATTAGTCCCTACAACCAGTTACTAAACCCCTGTTAACGTATACACTATACTGTTGCACATGTAAACTCTTCTCCCTACATTGCGAACATTGTACAGCTGTAGAAGTATTTGCGTTAAGCTATAGCATGGAAACTATCAACCTCGTTGCTTTTGGTTGTGCTGTAACCTTGTTGTTCGCATTGCGTAATGCCTCTGACTGTACGACATGAAACAGAGCTACTTCGATGTCAGGATTCTACTCACTGTCGGCAGGCGCACCACCCGATTCATACGCTCATGATATGAATCGACGCCTGCAGATTTTAGTGGTTGAAGACAATACAGGAGACTACCTCCTGATTGAGCAAATGCTTTTGGAAATCCGCGATTTTCAGAAGGAGATCCTGCATTTAGCTACTCTTGGTGAAGCCCTCCAGGCCTTAAAAACCCAAAAAATCGACGTTGTTCTGCTCGACCTGTCGCTGCCCGATAGCTACGGGATCGACTCCTTCTCCCGCATCAGTCAAGCCGTTCCGCAAACACCAATCCTCATTCTTTCGGGATTGAACGACATGCGATTTGCGAACGAAGCGGTGAAAAACGGCGCCCAGGATTATCTGATGAAAGGCGAGTTTGAAGAGAAGCTGCTTTCAAAATCGATTACTTACAGCATCGAACGGAAGAACAGCATCGAAATGATGCGCGAAAGCCAGGAAACCTACCGCCTGCTCTTCGAGAACAATCCGATTCCGATGTACATCCGCGAAAAGGAAAGCTTCCGGATTGTGGGCGTAAACCAGAGCGCAGTTCACCATTTCGGCTACTCCGAAGAGGAATTCCTCAATATGTCGGTGACCGACCTACACCCACCCGAAGAAGTGGAAACGCTCATGCGCATTATTCTCGAAAATGAAGGGAGCTTTATGCAGCCTGCCATTTTTTCGCACATGTGCAAGGATGGCCGCAAGGTTTACGTAGAGTGTCGCGTGCGTGAAATGAAATTCAATGGCTATGATTGTTTTCTCGTGCTGGCCGACGATATTACCGATAAACGCCGCGTGCAGGAGGAGGTTTTATTTCAGGCCAACATCCTTCGCAATGTTCGCGATACCATTTTCGTAACCGACCGCGTCGGCATCATCACTTACTGGAACGAAGGCGCCGAACAAACCTTTGGCTATACATCCGACGAAATGCTCGGGAAGAGCTACGAAATGCTCTACCCCGAAATCGATAAGCACCTCGTAAAACGGGAGATACAGGAGGTCATTGCCGGAAAACGAGAGCATTGGCAAACCAGGCTCATCTCGCGGAGCGACCAAATCATCCTTTCCGACAACAAAGCCTCGCTGATTACCGACGAACATGGTCGGGTAACGGGCTGCATCAGGGTGTGTAAAGACATTACCCAAAGCCGTCATTTCGACGAGAAGCAGAAGGAAACGGTGGCCATGCTCAACTCCATCTTCAACACGGTGGATCAAAGCATTATTTTGCTCGACGCCCTGGGCCGCATCAAAGCCTTTAACCTCACCGCCAACCGGCAGTGCATTCAGCTTATGGGTAGAGAAATGGTCGAAAATGCCAGCTTTAGCCAATATTTACTGCCCAACATGATGGAGCAGTACAACGAAAAACTGCAGCTTACCCTCGATGGACATCAGGTGCACGACGAGCTGGTGTATCGCTTCAATGCAGAATCGGAATTCTGGTTCGGCATCAGCTTTAGTCCGGTTACCGACGATAACAACCATGTTTTAGGGGTTTGTCTAAGCATGATCAACATTACGGAGCGTAAAAAGAACGATGCCCGTTTCCGCAGCCAGTACCACGAAATCGAGAACAATAACAAGGAGCTCGACAAGCTCATCAAAGTACTTTCGCACGATTTAAGAGCGCCGATGAACTCCATCAACGGGCTCATTTCGCTGGCGCGCGATGAAAAAGACCCCCAGGAGTTTTCGAAATACCTGGGAATGATGGAAAAGAGCATCAAAAAGCTCGAAACCTTCACCAACGATGTAATTACCTCACTCAAGAACCGCGGCAGTTCGCGGATTAACGAGGTGATTCCTTACGAGCTCGTGCAGGAAATCATCGAAGAACTCCGGTATTCCGAACAAGGCAAACGCGTAGAGTTCAACAACCAGATCGATCAGGCCTTGCGCCTGCAATCAGACCCTTCGCAGCTGCAAATCATCTTTGGAAACCTGATTTCCAACGCCATCCGCTACCACGACAGCAGTAAACCTCAGGCCTTTGTGAATGTTTTGGTCGAAACACATCCATTGGAATTCGAGTTTAAGGTCAAAGACAATGGCATTGGCATCGATCCGGCGCACCACGAGCGGATTTTCGAAACCTATTTTACGGTAGGCGGCGTTGAAGGCAGCAGTGGCCTTGGATTGTCGAATGTAAAAGACGCGGTTGGTAAGCTCAGGGGACGCATCAGCATTGATTCGGCGCCCGGACGAGGAAGCGTATTTTCGATCTTCCTACCGATCGAATAGGACAAAGCCGTGCAGGCTTTTCTTACCTTCGCAGCATGAGCACACAGGCCGATAAACTCGACGCCATCGATATGCATATTCTGCAGCTTTTGCAGGAAGATGGCCGTATCACCAACCTTGAGCTGAGCAGTCGCATTGGCCTCTCGCCTGCTTCTACCCTCGAACGGGTGAAAAAACTCGAGAAGGCGAAAATCATCGAAAGCTATCACGCCCGGCTGAATCGCCAGAAACTTAACCTCGGTATTAGCGCCTTGATGATGATTACCCTAAGCCGACAATTCGGCGATTCGATGAGCCGCTTCAAGGAGAAAATCAAGAAAATACCCGAAATTGTTGAGTGTTATCAGATTACCGGAAATGCCGACTACATGCTGAAAGTAACGGTGAAAGACATGCCGGCCTTCGAAAAGCTGATTGCCAACACCTTCTCGCAAATCGAAGAAATCGGGCATTTGCAAACCATGATTGTTGTTTCTGATGTGAAACAATCGAAACTATTGCCCTTGAATTATTCGCGTTAAGCCATGTATGTTGATGAAGTAAGGGCCTTCGCGCTTTCACTGCCTGCCGTTACCGAAGATTTCCCCTTCGACGAAGAAACACTCGCCTTGCGCATTGGAGGGAAAATTTTCGCCCTCATGCCCTTAGAAAAATCGGGAAAAATCAACCTGAAATGCGACCCAGAGAGGGCCATTTTGCTGCGCGAAGAATATGAGGCCATCCAGCCCGGCTATCACATGAACAAAAAAATGTGGAACACGGTCGACTTCAGCCAGATTCCGCCAAAGCTTACCCGCGAACTCATTGAGCATAGCTACACGCTGGTGCGGGATAGCCTCAGCCGAAAAATCCGCACTGAGCTGGGGCTGTAA
>CANHCM010000222.1 GCA_947459155.1 Bacteroidota bacterium
GAGGGTGTATACCGGCGGATGCTCGCAGGTAATTAAATAGTTGGGCGTTGGATGCTGCTCGCCTGAATTGCGGTTCTGCATTTTCAGCTCTACCACACGGTCAAAAAAACGCTGCTGAACATCCCAGGCGGCTTGATAATCGACCAATCCGGCGTGGATGATCTGCACACTCCGATTTGGATTTTCGTACGTCATGGAAGGTTCGACAGCTCCGCCTTCAAGCGGTGGATCACGTCAATTTCCATGGCATCTACATCTTTTTCAACCGAGGCAAACCACGAAATCCAGTCGCCAAGATGTATCCAGTAAATGAGCTTCTCAATGCGGCTTTCACCGAGGGGATTCAATTCTAACATTCGGCCGGCCTTTTCATGAAGAATTTCCGAAACAATCTCGCGGCGCCGCGCTGTTCTGTAGTAATCGTCGTTGTTGCTAAAGAACAAAACAGAAACCCGTGGTTGTTTCTCGGCCCAACCCACCAGTTCGTTGTGGTTCATTTCAGGAATTACCTGATGCCAACAAAGCATCTTGGCATTTTCGTTTAGCTGTTGGCGAAAACGAATGGTTACGCCTTCGTAGCCTGGCGTGCAGTAAATAACGGGCAACGAGAAGGAGATGGCTCTGGCAATCGCCTCGGCTTCGGTTTGGATGGCTTCAGACTTTTGCTCCAATAAGGTAATCGAGGCCTCTACCTCTTTCAAGGCTCCTTCGATAAAACCAAAGTGCTCGTAAATGCCAATCAATTGCACCAGCGAGTAACCCAAACAGGCCCGTGGCGGATTTCCACCCGGAATGCGAATGAAGTCGAGGTTGTTCGCTTGCGCCATTCGGGCAATGCTTCCGCCCGAACAGATGCACACAATCATAGCACCGGCATCGAGGGCTTGCTGCATCGATTGTACCGTTTCCTCGGTGTCGCCCGAATAGGAAGAAACAATAAGCAGGGTGTTCTCATTTACCCAGGTGGGCAGTTTGTACTCTTTGCTCACCACAACCGGCAGTGTTCCTCGCTCAGAGGCAATATCGGCCAATATACTTCCACCAATACCCGAGCCCCCGAGGCCTGTAACTACAATGTTGTGTGGTGTTCGGGGAAGCGGGCGGAGCGTGGTGTTTCTGAATATCGAAAGCGCATCGCGAAGCTGCGCCGGAAATCCTTCAATCAATGCTTTCATGAAGCTTTGGGGTCAAATTTAAGCCAGCTAAAATACGGGCATGCGTATAAATAACGGCGGTTGAGCCGGCATCTTCAGAATTGAATCAAATTAATGGCTTGTAAATCAGCATTATGCAGTTTAGTGATTGATGTGCTGTAACAAAGTAAGAGAGGAGCTCCACTTATGCGGCATACACCCCACAAAATACAATTACTATGAAACGCTTCATGATCACCTCCGCCCTGATTTTTGGATTTATCGCCGCCTCTATCGCTGCAAACGACATACGCGACGGGCGAAACAAAAAATCAAACTTCAGCGCCAGCCAGGAACTACGTCAGTTGTTCAAGACAGAAGCCCAGGGTAAAACCGGAAACGCCAGCGCCTTGGTTCACTTCGATGAAAATGGTTGCGCCGAAGTGCAGGAAATGAGCGCCAACACTCCCGAAATGGGAAAACTGGTAGCCGAAAAACTCCAGCAAAAACCATTCAGACACTTAAAAAACGACACCATTCGCCTGGTGGTTGAACTCCGCAAGTAATTATCCGTTCTTTATAATTAGGTCCACGTGAAGCCATCTCCCCAAGAGGTGGCTTTTTTCATGTTTAAGGAACAAGCATCTTTCAATCGACCAAGCGCTCCATTCATAATGGTTGTTGGGGCGCCTGCCTCGCTGAGCATCAGGGTAGGCTGAGGCTGCTTCGCCGGGCACCGCGTGTTTCGCTCATACTCCGCTTAGTAGGGCGGCAGCATGCCGCCCCTACGCGGGGTATCCGCTGCACCCGCTGGCGCAGATTTTCGTTGCCCAACAGTCCTCAGGTTTGCGGCATCCAATGTTGTAATATTGCCAAATGCCAAAGAAGCGCAACCGGTATTTAGAACTTATGGGTATTGCGGCCCAAATGGGTGGCACCATTTTTCTCGGCGCGTATCTGGGCAAGTGGCTCGATTCAAAATACCCTTCCGAAAAGCAATGGTACACCATCGGCTGCACTCTGGCGGCCGTGGCGCTGTCGTTCTACATTGTGTTAAAACAGGTGAATAAACTCAACGACCAAGATGATAACCAAGTCTGAATACCTCAGAATCGCCAGGTTTGCACTGGTTCTTTTCCTGATGCTCGCTTTTTCCTACGGTGTGCAGGTTGGATTGTTCGACTTCCCACCGGAGCAAAACCTGTTAACGAAGGCTTACCTCTTCAATGGATTCTTCGCCTTGGCTTCGTTTGTTGTGTTGGTGTTGCTCAGCAGAATGTTTCCGGGCATTACCGGATTTGCTTTCATGATAGGCAGTGGACTCAAGTTTTTGGTTTTCTTCTCGGTCTTCTATCCGGTTTATCATGCCGATGGGCAAATCAGCAGTATTGAGTTTGCCTCTTTCTTTGTGCCCTATGCCATTGCCTTGTGTGTTGAGCTGCTTCTTTTTATAAAGAACTGATTTTTAGCAATCTGTAATGTCATCCCGGCTTGCCGGAAATGGCCCTTTTCAAATTCCCCGAATTGTTTTGGAGAGTAAAATAAAACAATACCTTTGCACCGATTTTTTTCAAGCCTACATCCGCTCCTTGGTATATGCTTAAGCCTTACATAACCGCCATTTTCACCTTCTTTCTTGTTTTTGCAGGCTTTGCATCTGCCGAACACAACGGGGCACACGCTGCGGAGTCGAAAGACATCAAAACAGAGATTAAAAGCTACATCAACCATCACCTTCAGGACTCTCATGACTTTAACCTGTTTGAGCTCAATGGCAGTCATGTAGGTTTTCCGTTGCCCGTTATTTTGTGGGACAATGGTTTGCATGTGTTTTTGTCATCGGCCTTTCACCATGGCGAAACTGTAGCCGAATCGAACGGCAACTACTACACGCTTTTCCACAACAAGGTTTACCGCACCGATGCTGCCGGCGCCATCACGCTCGACGACCATCAGCATCCAACCAATGTAGCACCGCTCGATTTTTCAATCACCAAAAACGTATTCATGATTTTGGTGGTGGCCTTGCTGATGCTTTGGATGTTTGGTAGCATGTCGCGCTCTTACAAATCAGGAAAAGGTTTGCCTCAAGGTGTTGGTCGTTTTCTGGAGCCTATCATTCTTTACATCCGCGACGATATTGCCATCCCCAATATTGGCGAAAAACACTACAAGAAGTTCATGAGCTATTTGCTTACCGTGTTCTTCTTTATCTGGATTGTGAACCTGTTTGGCCTTACTCCACTGGGCGTGAATGTGACCAATAACATTGCGATTACCTTTTGTTTGGCGATTCTCACTTACCTGATTACCACGTTTTCGGCCAAGAAGGACTACTGGATGCACATTTTCTGGATGCCCGGTGTACCGGCGCCGATGAAACTGGTTCTGGCGCCCATCGAATTGCTGGGAACCTTCATTAAGCCTTTCTCTTTGATGATTCGTTTGTACGCGAACATCACCGCCGGACACATTGTAATGATGAGCATCATTGGACTGATGTTCATTTTCAAGAACTGGATTGGCAGTTCACTCTCTTTCTTCCTCGCATTTGTGCTCTCCATTTTGGAGCTTTTGGTAGCCGCTTTACAGGCTTACGTATTTACCATGCTTTCGGCGCTTTACTTCGGTTCGGCGGTCGAAGAGCATCATCATGAGGAAGCACACCACTAAACAAGAATCCATTAACAACTAAATCAATACATCATGGAAATTCCAAAAATCGTAGGTGCAGGATTGGTAGTAATCGGTGTCGGAATGGGCATCGGTCGCATCGGTGGCTCTGCTATGGAGGCAATCGCTCGTCAGCCAGAAGCAACCGGCAAAATCCAAACTGCAATGCTTATTGCAGCAGCACTTATTGAAGGTATCGGTTTCGCTGCGCTTTTCGCAGTGGGCGATTAATTCAACAAAAAACGAGTAGTAGTGCGCAGCGATTGGCTGTGCGCTACTGCTTTATTTCCTCAAGACACACAAACAAGCTTTGACTTAATACATGGAAAAGTTAATCAGTGAATTTTCAGTGGGTTTGTTCTTCTGGCAGCTGGTGATTTTTGTATCACTCATTCTGTTGCTCAGAAAGTTTGCCTGGAAACCCATACTGTCGGCTGTTGATGAGCGCGAAACCAAGATCAGCGAAGCACTCGATCAGGCCGAAAAAGCGAAGGCCGAGGTAGCCCGTTTGCAGTCGAACAACGAGGCCCTGCTCCGCGAAGCACAAGCCGAACGCGATGCCATCCTCAAAGCGGCCCGCGACGCCAAAGATGCCATGATTACAGAGGCGAAAACCAAAGCTTCCGAAGAGGCCAATCGTATGATTGAGCAAGCCCGTGAGGCGATTCGCAATGAGAAATTGGCCGTAATGACTGAACTCAAAAACCAATTGGCCGCATTTTCTCTCGAAGTTGCCGAAAAACTGGTGAAGGAGCAATTGTCGACCAACACCAAGCAGGCTGAGCTTGCCAATAAACTGGTTTCTGAGATTAAACTCAACTAATCCATGCAAGAGTCAAAGGCTGCTTTACGATACGCCCGCTCGCTGTTTAGCCTCGCGCTCGAACGCAAGGAGCTGGAAGCGATTAGTGCCGATATGGCGCTGATAAACAAAAC
>CANHCM010000223.1 GCA_947459155.1 Bacteroidota bacterium
AAGAAAATATTGGAAAGATAAATCAATTAAGTGTTTATGATGTTCTGGGTAAAGAATACCATCTAGACAACAAACAAAATGGCACCACTGAGTATTGGATAAATGTTTCGTCACTTGGCCCAGGATTCTATCTAATAAAATGTCAAACCGATGATAGCAAATTATACCATGGAGAATTTATTAAACAATGACAAATAGCCAAGAATAGAAATGAAGCAAAGCCAGCCCTTAACAGCACCTACCCAAAAGGCGGGGTTTCGTGCTCTGAAGATACATTTGTGGAAACAGGAACTTTAGTACTTTTAATCAACATTTGTGGTGAATTACCCGCCCTTCGGGTAGCTGCAAACCTTTACAAGCAAGCCTCATATACAATTCAACTGTGAAAATCGTTTTTAAAAATTCAAGATCAATATTAATTCTTAGTAAAAGTTAAAACAGAAACTTATTTCACTATAATTGTATAAGTAAAAATGCATTTGGATGAAAATCAATTCGGCTTTAAAAATGGATACTTCAAAATCTACTATTTCATTAGCATCTCTTATATGCATACTCATATTCCTAGGCTTTTCAAGTAATTGCAAAGCACAAGCTGGGAGTTTAGATTCTACCTTTTCGGACGATGGCATTCTTATAGATGAAATAGGAAGCTATACTATTAGTCAAGCAATTGATATCGCTTTGAGTGCTGATGGAAAGTTAGTGATTGTAGGTCACGTGTGGAATGGTTCAACGAATGATATCGCAGTAACACGATATAATAGCGATGGTACATTAGATACTTCTTTTGGGGATGATGGAATCAAGGTATTTGTATTGAGCAGTATTTTAAGTATCATGTCCGATATTCAAATTCAAGCCGATGGGAAAATCCTAATTGCTGGATTCATGGATTTAGGTGTTGGAGATGCGCTCGATATGACAATCATTCGATTGAATGCTGATGGAAACTTGGATTCAAGTTTTTCTAACGATGGCATTCAAACCATTGATATTAACGGCGATGCAGATTATGTCATATCTTTAAAAATTCAACCTGATGGTAAAATACTAGCTGCTGGATTTACGGGGCTTACAGAATCTGACTTCGCTCTCATTCGTCTTTTACCGAATGGAAATTTAGATTCTTCATTTAATGGAACTGGCATAGTTACGTACAACTTTGGTTCATCATACGATAGAGGCTATGCAGTCGACTTAATGTCAGACGGTAGAATCATTCTTGCTGGAAGTATGAGCAATGGGCTAAGTGAAGATTTGGGTATTATTCGATACAATTCTAACGGAACATTTGACAATACATTTAGTGATGATGGTATATCAACTCTTACTTTAAGCAGTGGCAACGATAACTGCTTTGGTCTTAGTATTCAACCGGATGGGAAAATGGTTTTAATAGGTACTGCCTATTTAACTTCATCCACAAATCAAATAGCCGCAGCAAGATTAAACATAGATGGCAGTTTAGATAATACTTTCAGCGATGATGGCATACAACTAGTTGATTTGGGAAATAATAGTGATTGGGGTTTAGACTTAGTAATTCAACCAAACGGGCAAATACTCATTGCAGGAATGACCGCACCTCAAGGCTATACTGATTTTTCATTGGTTCGATTGCAATCAAATGGAAGCTTAGACAATAGTTTTGGGATAGGTGGCTTTGTTACAACTCCATTGAATACAGATGGTGATTCTCCTGCTGCTATGGCGCTTCAAAATGATGGTAAAGTGATTCTAGTAGGTCAAGTTTCCTATGAATCCGTTGATGCAGTAAAACTTGCTGCAGTAAGATATTTAGGTAATTCAGAAAGTAATGTCTCAATACCTAACTCAAATGAAGTTATAGAGCCAATTATTTATCCGTCACCATGTCAAGACCAAATAACAATTAAATTAAACGAGACGAATTATACGAATTCAATTATTTATATTTATAATTCCATAGGTCAAATTGTTATGCAAAATCAAATTTCGACTAATGAAACAATTTTAAAATTTGATTTGCCAAATGGCTTCTATACCTTAATAATTTTAAATGATGAAATGAAAAAGAAATACTCAAGAAAATTCGAAGTATTTAGAAATTAGAAATATCATCAAGATAATATTAATATTTCTTGGAATAAATGAATAGAACTTAATATGAATTACGTATTAATTGAAAGAAAATAAAGGTAGGCCAGCTTGTAACAGCGGTTCTACCTCAATCACCTCAAATCCCCAAAAAAAATGAAAACCCTCAAAACCCTTCTTATACTGCTGTTTTTCGCCAAAGGCTTGTTGGGCCAAAGCGCCGTTGAGGCCGACAAAGCGCAGCTTAAGCGCTTGATTGAGCAGTCGTTTGATGAGATTTGGTCTGAGTTAAATGCCCAACACATCGAGAAGTACTATACCCCTGATTTTTTGCTGTTGGAACATGGCGAGGTGTGGAACAACGATACCATTGCCAATTATTTGAATGCGGCAAGGCTGAGGACGCCGCAATTAACGCGGGTGAATACGATTGAGATTATCGATATAAAGGTGGAACAAGAAAGGGCCTGGGTGGCGTATCACAATTATGCGACGTTTAGTGCCGAGGGTAAAGTTACCCGAAAGGCACATTGGCTGGAGAGCGCCACGGCTGTGCGCTTGGCCGGTGGCTGGAAGTTGGATATGCTGCACTCCACCCGGGTGAATCTTGAAAAAAACTAAAGCCTCCCAAGGCTACCGATACAGCAAGCGCCAGGGATTGGAGCCGGCAGCGCCCGCAACGCAAGGCAGCGGGACTAAAGGCGGAAAGCACGGTGCCCGCCCTTGAGGCTTGGACGTAGCATGAGCCCGACCGGGCAGGCGCCCAAACCTATACACCATGCTGCCTAACTTAGGGCTAAAAGGGGCTTGAACGGATGTGCAGGTACTTGCTCACCTGTGGCCTCGCGCCCGTTTGAAAGTGGAGAAAATACATTCCGCTGGGAATATCGGGTAAGCTGAGCCGGTTGTTGCCTGCGACACAGCTCCATTCGGCCAGCCTTATACCCTGCGCGTTGTAGAGCTGCACGGCGCGAATGCTGTGGCGGTTTGCTTCGGAAAGGTAGAGCGTTCCGCTTGAAGGATTGGGATAAAACAGGCCTGCATCGGCACCGGGCGATTGAAGGCCAGTGAGGGTATTTTTGAGCTTAATTTTCTGAATATGGATATCGGGATTGAGTGCTAAAAATTCAGATCCACCGATGATTAGCGAGGTATCGCCCGGGCATAGCACCATAGCGGTGGCTTCGGCATTTTCGGCCTCGAGAAAAAACAAACCGTTGTTTCCAAAACTGAGGTCGGGCTGGCCATTTGCGCTGATTTTTCGCAGTGAAAACCCGTTGTTGCCGGAAACTCCGCTCAATAAAAAGGAGTCGTCGCTCAAGGCTATAGCCGACACTGCTTTGAGTCCAAAACCCGGCGAACCGGTAAACACGCCTTCGGTGCCGAATGCGGTATTGAGACTTCCATCGGCATTCAACTGCACCATGATGAGCGATTCGGTTCCGCTTCCTTGTTCGGCATAGCCACAAAGGGTGATTCCGCCTTGCGCGCGCGGTACAATTTCGCGAATGGTGCTTGGGTAGGCCGCAGGGGCAAATGGGCTGAAATTAAATCCGGAAACCGCCGATCCATCGGGATTGAGCTGTACAACGCGCCAGCGTGTTTGGTTGTTGAGCAGCTCGGCAAAGGCCAACCAGATTTTACCGTTGCTGTCGGTGGCGATGCAGCGCTCAAAGCCATCGGTTTCGCCTGTAATGGGAATTTGAAGCAGTGGCTCATTTCCCCAGGGCAACAGGGCGCCACTCTCCGAACAATGCATCACACAAAGCTGTTGGCTACCGGAAATAAAGGCCTGAAAAGCGATGTAGGTACCGAGGGCACTGCCGGCGGCCATTTCAACGAGCGAGGAAGTAATGTTCAAACCAGGCTGACTGAAAACTAGAAATCCATGAAGACCAAAAGTGCTGTCGGGTGTGCCATCAGCGTGCATGCGCATAACAACGATGCTACCGCTGTTTGCGGATGACAGTCCGCAGGCGAGAATCCGGCCATCGGGCAGCAGCATGAGGTCGGTGGCCTTTTCGAAGGCGCCCAGGTCTACTTCTACTCGGCCGGCGAGGCCAAAATCCTGATCAATGTCGCCATTGGGTTTGAGGCGGGTGATGGCAAAATCGGTGTTGTTGGCTGATCCGCCGGTGGCTGCGATAAGGATGTGTTGATCGGGCTGTACCTCAACGTTGTGCGTTAAATCGAAGCCCCAGTCGTACTGCACTTGTCCGTTACTCCCAAAATCAGGATCGGCCGTGAGTACCTGCGCCAGGCCTGTAAGGGCAATGAGCGCGAATAGGACTGATAGCAAGGCACATCGGAACATTGAACGAAGGTAGTGGGGTTTGCTGAGTCTTTCGACAACAAGTTGGATGCAATGTCGGAAAAATGAGCTGTGGAAAACTGGCTGTGATGAAGCGTACTGCTTGAGTTTAAGGGCTGTGGTTGAGGAATCTTTACCTGACCCGAAGGAACTTACCTATTGACATTGTGAAAAAGGAGTTCTATATTGCCATCACCAAACGCTAAATTACCACCTTCAAAATCAGTGCATCCCCACGCACGCTCAACGCGCCTATGATTAAACTGTACTTCTTGTAAGCCCATTCGGGCGATTGCTTTTCAGGCCCACCGGCCTTTTCCT
>CANHCM010000224.1 GCA_947459155.1 Bacteroidota bacterium
GATACCCTGGTAGCCGGTGACGGGCTCTGCGACGAATCGGTGGTGCGAACCGTAATTACCGAAGCCCCCGAAAGAGTGAAAGAGCTTATCGATTGGGGCGCACGCTTCGACCGTCGCGCCGATGGAAGCTACGACCTCGGAAAGGAAGGCGGACACTCCGAACACCGCATTCTGCATCACAAAGACAACACTGGCTTTGAGATCGAACGTGCCATGCTCGAACAGGTGCGCAACCACCCAAACATCGAAATTCTCGACCACCACTTTGCCGTTGAGATCATCACCCAGCATCACCTCGGCATGTATATCAACAGTTCCACCCCGGGAATTGAATGTTACGGGGTTTATGCCCTCAACCTGCGCACAGGAAAAACCGACTCCATTCTGGCGCGCATCACACTAATGGCCACCGGCGGTGCGGGAAATGTGTACGCCTCCACCACCAATCCACGAATCGCTACCGGCGACGGCGTTGCGATGGTCTATCGCGCCAAAGGAAGAGTAGAAAACATGGAATTTATCCAGTTTCATCCTACGGCATTATATGAACCCGGCGTACAGCCCAGCTTCCTGATTACCGAAGCCATGCGCGGCTTTGGGGCCATTCTGCGCAATCAGGAGGGCGAAGACTTCATGCCACGCTACGACCAGCGGGCCTCGCTTGCCCCACGCGACATTGTGGCAAGAGCCATCGACAACGAAATGAAACAGCGGGGCGAGGAATTCGTCTACCTCGACTGCCGCCACCTCGACCCCAATGCCCTCGAGTCGCACTTCCCCACCATCTTCGAGAAATGTAAATGCATTGGCATCGACATCCGAACCGACATGATTCCGGTGGTGCCTTCGTGTCATTACATGTGTGGAGGTATTAAAACAGACCTTCAGGCTAAAACAAGCATCCAAAATCTGTTGGCCGCCGGCGAATGCAGCTCTACAGGCTTGCATGGCGGCAATCGGCTCGCTTCCAACTCATTGCTCGAAGCCTTGGTCTACGGGCACCGCGCCGCCCAAACCGCCATTGAATCGTTTTCTCAGGTTGAGTTCCGAAGCGACATTCCCGACTGGGACATCAAAGGCACCGCCGATCCGGAAGAAATGGTGTTGATCACCCAAAGCCTTCGCGAGCTGCAGGCCATCATGAGCAGCTACGTGGGCATCGTGCGTAGCAACATCCGCCTTCAGCGCGCCCTCGACCGCCTGCTGATTTTAAACCGCGAAACCGAAAATTTGTACCGCCGCACCACGCTCTCTCCGGCACTCTGTGAGCTGAGAAACCTGATTCTGGTAGGCTATCTGATCATCAAATCGGCCATGCAACGCAAGGAAAGTCGAGGGCTTCATTACTCCATCGACTATCCCCGCGCAGCGGAAAAGCCTTAGTTTAAACCCCCAAACGGGTTTGCAGCTCGGCCCGAATGGCCTCCAAAAAGTCTTCGGTGTAGAGGTATTGATGCTCCTGAACCTTATCGCCGTAAATACACACTGCCAGGTCTTTGGTCATCTTGCCGCTTTCTACCACATCAACACACACTTTTTCAAGCGTTTGGCAGAAGTGAATCAGGGCTTCGTTGCCATCTAATCTTCCCCGGTGCTCCAAACCACGCGTCCAGGCGAAAATCGAAGCAATCGGGTTGGTGGATGTTTTCTTGCCTTGCTGGTGCATTCTGTAATGGCGGGTAACCGTGCCATGCGCCGCCTCTGACTCCATGGTTTTGCCATCCGGAGTTACCAACACCGAGGTCATCAGGCCTAAAGAGCCAAAGCCCTGAGCCACCGTATCGCTTTGCACGTCGCCATCGTAGTTTTTGCAAGCCCAAACAAAGTTTCCGTTCCACTTGAGCGCCGATGCCACCATATCGTCGATAAGGCGGTGTTCGTAGCTGATTCCCAGCGAATCCATGGTTGATTTGAATTCGTTGAGGTAAGTCTCCTCAAAAATATCTTTGAACCGACCATCATACCGTTTGAGAATGGTGTTTTTCGTGCTCAGATAAAGCGGCCATTTTTTGCTGATGGCCTGATTAAAGCAGGCGCGGGCAAAGCCGCGGATGGATTCATCGGTATTGTACATGGCCATCGCCACACCATCGCCTTTGAAGTTGTACACCTCATGCGAAACCACTTGTCCGTCTTCGCCTTCAAAAGTAATGGTAAGCTTCCCGCGGCCTTTGGTTACAAAGTCGGTGGCTCTGTATTGGTCGCCAAAGGCATGTCGGCCGATGCAGATTGGGGCCGTCCAATTCGGAACCAATCGCGGCACATTGCGACAAACGATAGGCTCGCGAAAAACGGTACCATCGAGAATGTTGCGGATTGTTCCGTTTGGACTTTTCCACATTTGCTTGAGGTTGAACTCTTTCACCCGCGCTTCGTCGGGCGTGATGGTCGCGCATTTGATGCCTACGTTGTAGGTGCGGATGGCCTCAGCGGCATCAATGGTCACCTGGTCGTTGGTGGCATCGCGGTGCTCCATTCCGAGGTCGAAGTAATGAATGTCAACTTCCAGATAAGGAAGAATAAGCTTGTCTTTGATGAACTTCCAAATGATACGGGTCATCTCGTCACCATCCAGTTCGACCACCGGATTGGCTACCTTGATTTTATTCATGTTTTGTTTGATTGAAAAATGACAGGGGAACGGGCGCAAAGGACGCAATAAGCAGTCAATTGAGCAAACCCTGCCGAACCATTCTCGTATGCGTGGTCAAATCAAATTGTTTTTCGGTTTAATTTGCGGCAGTCAACAACCATGGAAGCACCTTTTCGGGATGGAGTAGTCCAATATAAAGCCGACGGGCAAGGGCCTGTTATTGTCTTTATTCATGGGTTTATGGAAAATGCCCGTATCTGGAGGCCATTCCTGCAGCGCCTGACCACGCGGTTTAGGGTACTTCGAATCAACCTGCCCGGCCATGGGAAATCATCAGTTATCGATGCGGAGCATTCGATGAACCTGATGGCCGAAGCGGTAAATGCCGTCCTTGAGCAGGAAAAAATTGCCAAGGCCATGCTGGTGGGCCATTCGATGGGAGGCTACGTAAGTCTTGCCTTCGCCGAGTTGTTTCCCGAGAAACTCACAGCTCTGGTGCTTTTTAGCTCCTCCTGCTTTGCCGATACTCCCGACAAAAAGTCAGACCGCGATCGTTCAGCAAGCGCCGTTGATGCGCACAAAATGAAATACATCACCTCGGTGATTCCGAACTTGTTTTTCGAGCGCAGTGGCGTTAAAGCCAGCAAACGCATCTACAAGCTGGTGAAAATTGCCGCCAAGCAGCCTAAAGAGGGAATTATTGCCGCGCTCCGCGGGATGAAAAACCGCCCCGACCGTTCGGAGGTGCTCCGTAAACTCAAGTCTCCGGTGCTGATAATTGCCGGGCACGACGATTTCCTCATTCCGCTCGAACGCTCGCAGGAAATGGCCGCCCTGAATCCCAAAGCCCAGTTGGTTGTGCTTGATGAATGTGGCCATGTAGGCTTTCTGGAGCAAAAGAAAGCATCACTGAAAGCGATTCAGGATTTTGCCATGGCTAAAATTCTCTGATAGCTCTCCTGAATTACGTCGATTACAACAATACTCCTCAAGTGCTTGTTTGCTCTTTGGCCATTGCAAGTCGATATTCACCTTTGCCCAAAGAGGAGTTGAAAAACCTATCTTTGCACTCCTTTTTTACACCCCTTCTGCCCCATGCAGTATCCTGAATATAAGCATCTGAACCTGCCCGCCATCAGCGACGAAGTACTTGACTGGTGGGAGCAGCATGCCGTCTTCAAACAGTCGGTCGACAGCCGCCAGGGAGCGCCCTCCTTTAACTTTTACGAAGGCCCGCCCTCGGCCAATGGTCTGCCCGGCATTCACCACGTGATGGCGCGCACCATTAAAGATTTGTTCTGCCGCTACAAAACGCTTCAGGGCTTTCAGGTGAAACGCAAGGCCGGTTGGGACACCCATGGGCTGCCCGTTGAGCTTGGCGTAGAAAAAACCCTGGGCATCACCAAAGAAGACATCGGCGTTAAGCTCTCCATCGAAGAGTACAACCAGGCCTGCAGGCAAGATGTAATGAAGTTTACCGGCATCTGGAACGACCTTACCCGCCGAATGGGTTATTGGGTCGATATGGATGACCCTTATGTTACCTACGACAACAAATACATCGAGTCGGTATGGTGGCTGCTCAAGCGGCTTTACGATAAAGGCCTGCTCTACAAGGGCTACACCATCCAGCCATATTCGCCCGCCGCGGGTACAGGCCTGAGCTCGCACGAGCTGAACATGCCCGGAACCTACAAAGAGGTTAAAGACACCACGATTGTGGCCCAGTTTAGTCTGGTAAAGGACGAAAAGGCAAGCGCTGTTTTTGGTGAACATATTCAGGAACCAATCGCATTCCTGGCCTGGACAACCACACCCTGGACATTGCCCTCCAATACCGCACTCACGCTTGGAAAAAACATCCGGTATGTGCTGGTAAAAAGCTTTAACCCTTATAGCCATCAGCCTTTGGCGGTTATTTTGGCCAAAGACCTGATGGGCAAATATTTCCCGGAGAAGAACGCCGAGCTTAGTCTTGAGGCGTACACACCCGGCGACAAAACCATTCCTTTTGCAGTATTAGCCGAATTTGCCGGCGCTGAGCTCGAAGGGCTTCGTTATGAGCAGCTTTTGCCTTTTGCACAACCCGA
>CANHCM010000225.1 GCA_947459155.1 Bacteroidota bacterium
ACCAATCGCCTGCATGGAGCGGCAGATTTCCAGCACTTGCTCCATGCTTTTCCGGGGCTCGCCGGGCTTTAAAACGCAATGGGGCAGCGACTGAAGTTCAGGAAATCGAGGAAGGCACAGTTTAAACGTATTCTCGTCGCAAACCAGGAAGGCCTTTCGCTCTAGAAGCTGCTTCCGTAAGGCTGTTTGTGCCTCATGAGGAGAAGGAATGGCGGTGGTTTGCAAAATCGACATGTGCATAACCAAACAAGGCTTGGGGCCGGATGTTTGGGCTTTTTGATGAAGGGCAAAGATAATCTTCGGCTCCAAACGCCGCGACGGTAGCAAAGGGGAAAGAAAAGGTCATCACCCCGAATGGGGAAACTCAGAAAAGGCCACAGCTTTAAGCCCAAAAGCCGGGTTTCGCGAAGAAATGGAGGCTTACGGAAATGAGAATTTCCACGCGATGATTGAACACCAGGGCTAAAAAAGGGTTGTATCGCATACATTTGTCATCCCTTTCAAACTGTATGATTTCATTCGACAATACGGAAATTGCCTTCGAATACAAGTCGAACAAAGCCTTAGACAAAGCCTGGTGGCTGTTTAGTTTCATCCGCAGCAATACCCTCGTAAAGCTGAGCACTCCTTTCGCGCCGCTGGCGGTTCGCTTCTTCCCTACCCGTTACGTGATTCGCGAAACCCTTTTCTCGCATTTCTGCGGGGGCGAGAGCATTTCCGACTGCGACCACACCATTAATGTACTGCACAAATATGGCGTGGGTACGATTCTCGATTACTCGGTGGAGGGCAAAGAAAGCGAGCAGGATTTTGAGCATACCCTGGCCGAAATCATGGAAACCCAACATCGGGCTCAACTCGATGATAAAGTGCCATTTACCGTGTTTAAGCTCACCGGAATGGCCCGTTTTGCCTTACTCGAAAAGCTGAGCAATGGCGACAGTTTAAGTACTGCCGAGCAGGCCGAATTTGAGCGGGTGAAACAGCGCGTGGAGAAGCTCTGTAAAAAGGCTCACGAAACGGGCATTCGCATCATGCTTGATGCCGAAGAAACCTGGATTCAGCCGGTTTTGGACGAGCTGATTCTGGAAATGATGCGCAAGTACAACACCGAGAAGCCTCTCATTTATAACACCTTCCAAATGTACCTGCATGCCCGGTTGGCCGTGCTCAAGCAATGGTACGAATTGGCCGAAAGGGAAGGTTTTTACATCGGCGTGAAGTTGGTGCGGGGTGCCTACATGGAAAAGGAGCGCAAACGGGCCGAGGAAATGGGGTATCCATCGCCGGTGCAGCCCGACAAAGCGTCTTCGGACCGCGATTACAACGAAGCGCTCGAATTTATTGTAGACCGTATCGAACGCATTGGACTCTGCGCCGGCACGCACAACGAAGAGAGTTCTATGCTTCTTGCAGACTTACTGGAAAAGAAAGGCATTCGTCACGACCACCCCAATGTTTATTTCTCTCAGCTGTTGGGAATGAGCGACCACATTAGCTTTAACCTGGCGCACGAGGGCTACAATGTGGCGAAGTACGTGCCTTATGGTCCTGTAAAAGATGTGCTGCCCTACCTGATTCGCCGGGCCCAGGAAAACACCTCGGTGGCCGGACAAACCACCCGCGAGCTTGACCTGTTGGTGAAGGAGCGAAAGCGCCGCCGGAGAAGCTAATCTGACCCATTTTTATTTTCCTTCGGTTTTTCTTAGGTTTGAAACCCCAAAGCCTATGAGAATTCTCCTGATTTTTTTGGCCGCTGCCGGCATCTTTTGGTTGGCTGATGCCCCCGAAAATGTTCGCAATACCCTCAATACTGCGGTTGAAGTCGACAAGCGTTTGATGTTAGACGCCCCGGTATGTTTGGGCAATACGGCCATCAGGCTTGGCCAAAGCCCCGAAATGCTGAAATCGCAAGGCATTGAGGCCGAAGTGTTGGAAGAAGAAGGCTCGCGGCTTCGCCTGCGCTGGAAAATGCGCGATGCTTTTATGGCCGTAGACACTTTGGTAACCTGCACTTTCGAAGGCGGAAGGCTGATGGCTGTAGAGGCATTGAGCAAATGGGAGCAGCGAACTACCTCAAAACACGAAATGCTGGAGCACCTCAAATCGGCGATTCCCTGCATTGCAGATGTACAAAATGTTTTGGAAGCCGGGAACAACCTCAGTTATACCGAGGAAGAGCTGGGTATTCGTCAGGAATTGGAATTGTATAAAAGCAGCGAGTTTTACACCGGTATTCGTTACCGGATTGCTTACTGCGGCGCTGTTTAATCCTTAAAATTGAGAAGATTGCATGAGATACACGTTTACATTTTTGTTGAGTTTATGGGTTGCGATGGCCGGGGCACAAACCGGTGTGCAAACCGACGTTGCCTTATTGATCAAGCAAGGTGAAGGAGCAAAAGCCCTCGAGAAAGCCGAATCGTTGCTAAAGGCAGACCCCGACCTGGCCGAAAATTACCTCACCCGCGCGGTGGCATTTCTGGCCATGAAAGAGCCCGCCAAGGCTTTGAAAGACCTCAACAAGGCCGACTCCTTAAAACTCAACAGCGCTTATCTGTATTACCAAAAAGGCTACACTTTGAACCTGCTGGGCAAGCACAAAGATGCCATCGTAACGCTTGATCAGTCGATTAGGCTCGACCCTAAAAATGCGCTGGCCTTTTTCCAGCGTGGACAGGCTTATGTTGAGTTTGGGAACGACGACATGGCCATGAAAGATTTCAACGCCACGCTCGACTTGGATTCCACGCTGGCAGAGGCTTATCTGTCGCGGGCTGAGCTGAGCTTCGAAGCCGAAAATTTTAAGTACACCATCAAAGATTGCAACAAGGCCATCCAGTTTAACCCGAAATTGGCCGATGCCTATTATTACAGAGCGGTTGCCCGTGGCGGTGTGGAGAAAGATAAGGAGGCCATTGAAGATTTCAACAAGTGCATAGAGCTCAATCCGAATCACGACGAGGCGCTCAATTATCGTGGCTCAGCAAAATACCTGAGTGGCAATAAAAAGGGTGCTTGCGCCGATTGGATTAAAGCCCGCGACCTCGGTAACGACGAAGCTGAGGGCAATTACAATTCTTATTGTACCGAATAATTGACATTGACCATGAAAAAGATACTCGTATTCATCTGTTTAAGCCTTGTTTCATTAGGAGGTTTGATGGCTCAACAGGCGCGTGCCGACCAATATAGCAAGCTTTACAACGACGGTGTAAAGGAGCTCGGCGAAAAACGATACCGTGAAGCTGTTCTTTTGTTTAATCAAGCCTTGCAGCTAAAGCCAGACTACAGAGAGGCTCAGTTTGCGCGTGGACAATGCTTCTTGATGCTAAACGAACGCGATAAGGCCTGTGTCGACTTTGCCATCAGCTATAAAGCTGGCTGGGAGCCGGCCAAAGAGTACCTGGATAAATACTGTGGGAAGAACGCGCCAGGCAGAACCCGTAAACCCTTGAATGCAACCGGGAAGTGAAGTCGGCGAAATGGCTTTGCATAGCCTTCTTTTTTACGGTAAGTCTACAGGCCTCTTTGTTCGGGCAGGCTACAGCTAAGGAATATTACTACAGCGCAACGGCCAAGGGCTTAAAAGAGGAATACCTTGGTGCCATCAGCGATTTTACGAAGGCTTTAGAACTGGAGCCTGATTTTGAGGATGCCCGAATTGGGAGAGGCTTGTGTTTTACCCGTACCAAACGGTTTAAGGAAGCTGTGAGCGATTTCAATTGGGTGTTGAAAAACAATCCGCAAAGCGCCAAAGCTTACTTATACCGCGGTTCTGTGCGTTTTTTGATGGGCGAATTGAATGGAGCCCTCAAAGATTTAAACGATGCCCAAAGCCTCGACCCTCGCAACGAATCTGTTTACTTCGAGCGTGGACAGGTGAACCACCAGTTGGGTGATTATGCTGCTGCCGTTGCCGATTTCGACTCGGCCATTCAGCTCAATCCGGCGCAAGGAAAATACCATTTCAAGCGGGGCGTTGCTCAATATCTGAACGGAAGCCGAGAAGCCGGCTGCATCGACATGTCGAAATCGGCCGAACTTGGCTACACCGAAGCGTTTGATTTGCTTCGTTTTTACTGCCGCTAAATCGCCACTTTCGCGTATTTTTCGGCCGTGAAAGCTGTGTTTTCCTATTTGCTTTTAGGCTTGATCAGGCTCATTGCCCTACTTCCATTCAGCGTATTGTATGTGGTGTCGGATGGCCTCTTTTTGCTCATTTACCGCTTGCTCAAATATCGGGTAAAGGTGACGCGCAAAAATCTCCGAATGGCCTTTCCGGATAAATCAGACCATGAGCTTTCCCGCATAGAGCGTGCATTTTACCGGCATCTCTGCGACATTATGGTTGAAACGATTAAGTCGTTTAGCATCTCCGAAGCCGAACTCCGCAGGCGCATGAAGCTGGCAAACCCGGAGTTGCTCGAATCGTTTTACCAACGGGGTATTCCGCTTATTGGCATCACCGGACATTACGGAAACTGGGAGTGGGCCGCCATTTCGCTTGCATTGCAAAGCAGGTTCGAAGCATTAGGCTTGTATTTACCCCTGAAAGATCCGGTGTTTAACAAGGCCATGATGCGCTCACGTTCGAGGTTTAGACTCAACTTAGTATCGGTCAAGGAAATTTCGGAGGTGATGGCTCAAAGTGCCGAACGCCTGAGCATGTG
>CANHCM010000226.1 GCA_947459155.1 Bacteroidota bacterium
AGTTCGAGCGCTGTTTTTCCATCGGTTTGCAGCACTTTTTGCGCGGCTCTTCCCCTTATCGGGGGGATGACTTCAACGGTACGGATGAGTTCACCTTTCACCGGATCGACCCACTTATAAGTCAAGGGCAGCTTGCGCTTGATGACAATACCGTTCACGACCACCTCCGATTCTGCCCAAAAACGGGCTTCAGCTTCCGGTCTCCCGGTGGAGAGCCTGTCGGGATGTTCGAAACGCCCCTCACCATGGGCTTTTTCGAGCCAGTAAGGATTAGAGATGGGTGTGTTCGCGGGAATTCTAAGCTGGATGCGACGTTCAATTTGTTGGTTACGGTTAAATTTCTGTCCCAACTTGAGCGGCTCAGCAACACCGGGCAGTCGCAGGTCGCTGAGCGCCACCATATTGCCCCGACGGTAGATGAAGGTAAAATTGGCCGTTAACGTATCGCCCGGAGCGTACTCAAAAGTCGGCGCGGTAAAGTCCTGATACACGCCTGCCATGCTCAACAGGATATCTTCAAGCAGTCGAATCTTGTGGTTTCTGAGGAAGGTGTCGGGCACCTGAAGAAGGTCGGTATACACCTGCACCAGCAGAGGAATGGAAGCCGCCACGTTGTCGGGGTCGAACTGGCGAATGATATCTCCCATTTGAACATCGATGCGGCCGAGAGCTGGAAACCGCTGCCAGCTGGTGGCTACGCCATCCATAAAGGTTGTTTTGGCGGAGTCGCCGGCCAGGTGGGTGAAGTATTCCATGATTTCGCCGCGCTGCATCTTTACTCCAAAACCCTGGCTTTTGTGCATGCTTCGGCTCATCGAGGCAATCTCGCCCATACTTAAGCCGAGGTTGCCGTTGTAGGCGCCTACATCCAGTTTCAGCATGCCCTGGGTGGAGGTTTGCGCGTTGCGCGATGGCATGAAGTTGTTCCACATGAGCCGTTTTGCCTTCCAAACCGGTGCATAACGCAGTTGCCAGGCGAAGCGCTTGGGGTCGGCCGAGGCTTCAAACGCTTCGACGGCGAGCATGGCCGATGCTGTATGATGTCCATGTCCTCCTTCGCCGGTGGTAGGAAATCGGGTGAGAATCACGTCGGGTCTGAAGCGGCGGATCACCCAAACCATATCAGAAAGAATGGAATCGCGGTTCCAGATGCGAAATGTTTCTTCGGGATTCTTGGAATACCCGAAATCGAAGGCTCTGCTGAAGTATTGCTCTGCGCCATCCACCTTGCGTGCAGCCAGCAACTCCTGCGTGCGGATAAGTCCGAGGTCTTCTTCGGTTTCCGGCCCAATCAGATTTTGTCCGCCATCGCCTCGGGTGAGCGATAGGTAAGCTGTTCTGAAGTGAAGCGAGCGACTGAGGTAGCTGAGCAGTCGGGTGTTCTCGTCGTCGGGATGCGCTGCGATATAAAGCACAGAGGCCGTGGTGGAAAGCTTTTGCAGCTGTTGGCGAATGTCGGCCGAAGAGGATTGTCCGCTGAGTTTGAGCACCATCATCCACGCCGTGAGTAAAATCAGCCTGTATTTCATGGGCAGCAAGATAAAACTTTCAGCACAGGCCTCCGAACGAATTGTGTGGTGCGAGAATTCTGCCTACCTTGTAGCACTGTGAATTACCTTGCGCATCTATACCTTGCCGGCAACGATCCAGGCTTGCTCGTGGGCGGATTTATTGCCGATGCGGTGAAGGGCCGACAAATTGAGCAATTTTCAGAGCCGGTGGTTAAAGGCATTCGGTTGCATCGGCAAATCGATATGTTTACCGATGCGCATCCGGTCATTGAGCGGGGTAAAGAGGCATTGAGGCCGAAATTCCGAAAGTTTTCGGGAATCGTGATGGATGTTTTTGGCGACCATTTTCTGGCTAAAAACTGGGAACAGTATTCGGGTGTCGACCTGCGCGACTTTGCCGAGCAAACCTATTCGATGCTGCACACCCACAAGGAAGCGTTTCCCGAGCGTTCGCGCTACACCTTGCATTACATGAGCATGCAGGACTGGCTTTACAATTATCGCCACATCGAAGGCATAAAACGAGCGCTGGGCGGACTTGCACGAAGAAGCGTATTTCCTTCGGGAATGGAAACAGCGCATAAAGAGCTCGAGAGGCATTATTTATTTTACCAATCGATATTTAGTGAGTTCTTGCCGGAGCTCATTGTTTTCGCAGGAAGAAATGGCTCTCTTTCCACGTTTGGCAAGTAGTTGAGCTATAAAGTCAAGGTTTTTCTTACCTTGTCTTCAGGAATAAAAACAATTCAAATTTTGGGGTGATGACAGTGTGTTTGAATTGTTGAATTCTGCAGTAAAATCCAATCAAGGTGTACCAAGCTTTTTCGAAAAGCCATCCGATAAACTAACAAAGGCAGTCTGTAATTGTGGCCAGCGAGAAGGAGTGAGCAGGATTCCCAAAAGTCATCCACACGAAGTGTGAATTTGCAAGACACAAACAATCAGGACCTTAAAAAGTATTCGGTAATTCTTGCGTAATCATTGCTTTTCGGCTTGCAAATGGAAGATGCAGGTCGGTAATTTGCAGCATGACTCGTCGCATATTGTTAACCGGAGGTCCCGGATTCGGCAAATCCAGCATCATTACCGAATTGGAGCATCGGGGCCTGGTGGTTTTTCATGAGATATCGCGACAAATTATTCAGGATTCGCTGGCTCATAATCTTCGACAGACGCCTTGGGAGAACATCGCGCGGTTTTCGGAGCTGGTAGAGGAAGGACGTATTGCTCAGCACCGCCAAGGCGAAGGGCTGGTATCGTTTTACGACCGTGGAATTCCGGATATCGCCGGTTTCTTGGTGAAGGATAAGCAGATGGTGACCCCTCATCTGGAGCAGCTCTGCAACGAGTATCGTTACTTTCATACCGTATTTATCACACCGCCTTGGGAGGCCATCTACCAGCGCGATCATGAGAGGCACGAAGATTTTATGTCGGCCATCAAGGTGCACAAAGCCTTGGAACAGGTGTATGCCAACCTGGGCTACCAATTGATTCCGGTTCCGATGGGTTCTATCCGGCAACGGGCCGATTTCATTCTTAACCACCCGGTGCTCCGGTAATTAGGGCCTGCTGAAAAACCATTCAATGTATGAATTTAAAGCGTTTTAGCAACCGTTTGAACCGATTTAAGGGCAAGGTTTTGAGCCCTGTTTTCTCAATTCCTGTGCAGATGATCTTTCAAAATCAAAAATACTTCGCTAGGCAGAAATACATCCTCTGCATCGTTGCCCGTGGCTCGCAGTATTCAATAAACAGCTTTGCCTTGTCGCCTTGCATCTGATGCATTTCCGACTTTTTCAGTAGGCCCTAATTACGAATTCGCTACCTTTTCGCCGGAATGCCATCACCCGAAGAAATACTACGCCAATACTGGGGCTACTCCCGTTTCCGACCGCTGCAACGCGACATTATCGAGTCGGTTTTGCAGGGGCGCGATACCCTTGCCCTATTACCGACCGGAGGTGGAAAAAGCATTTGTTTTCAGGTTCCCGCCTTATGCATGGACAAGCTGTGCCTTGTTGTTTCTCCGCTGATTGCCTTGATGAGCGATCAGGTTGAGAACCTCAGAAAGCGAGGCATACCGGCTGGAATGTTGTCTTCGGCAATGGCGCCCGAAGATCTGCCGGTAGTACTCAACAATGCGATGGCAGGTCAGTACCGTTTCCTTTATGTTTCGCCCGAACGCCTTGCCAATGAGCATTTTCGAAATGCGTTAGTGGATATGGATATTGGTCTGGTGGCGGTAGATGAGTCGCACTGCATTTCGCAATGGGGTTACGACTTTCGGCCGGCCTACCTGAACATTGCAGAAATTCGTCCGCTCCTCCCGCCCAACACTCCGCTTATTGCCCTCACAGCCACTGCTACGCCGGAGGTTTGCGACGATATTCGTCAGAAGCTCTTGTTCCGCAATGGTCAAACCTTTAGCAAGAGCTTTGCCCGGAAGGAGTTGAGTTATGTGGTGCGCGAAACGGAAGATAAGCTTCGCACCTTGTTGCGGATTTTAGATAAGATACCCGGTACAGCGGTGGTATATGTGCGCAACCGTAAAAAGACACGCGAAGTAGCGCTTTGGCTGGAGCAGCAAGGGGTTTCGGCTACCAGCTATCATGCCGGTTTAGATGCGCCCACCCGCAGTCTTCGTCAACAAATGTGGATTGAAAACCAGAAGCGCGTCATTGTGAGTACCAACGCATTCGGCATGGGCATCGACAAGCCTGATGTTCGGGTGGTGGTCCATCTCGACATTCCCGACAATCCTGAAGCTTATTTCCAGGAGGCCGGCCGGGCCGGACGCGATGAGAAGAAGGCCTGGGCTGTGTTGCTGTATGACGAAGGCGATTTACAAGATACCGAGAAGCGATTCCAGCAGCAGTTTCCGGGCATCGACACCATCAAGGCGGTGTACAATTGGATTGGCAACTTCCTGCAGGTGGCTGTAGGCGCTGGCGAAGGCATCAGCTACCCTTTCGACGTGGCGGTGTTTGCCAAGCGGTATAACCAAAGTCCAATTACCTGTTTGCAGGCTATCCGTTTTCTGGAACAGGAAGGCCTTCTCTCCTACTCTGCCGACCAATCGGTGCAGTCGAGGGTATTTATTCCGATCGATAAAGAAAAGCTTTACGAATACGAAATGCTGCACCC
>CANHCM010000227.1 GCA_947459155.1 Bacteroidota bacterium
CGGTACTCGTTGATGAGGTTTGAGGGATCGGTGTTTTCGACCGTTACGGTTGAATCGAAGCTCAGGCTGCCGTTGTTGAATGGCTCATGCAGCTTGCTGGCTTCTACTTCGCGTTCGCCCTTGTTGTTCAAGGCGTTGATGTTCCAGGTTAAGCCGTCTTTTAGCGGAAAGCGCAATTTGAGCAGGCGCACGTCTTCTTCCACTTTTTCTACCGCGAAATCGCTTTTTACCACAAACCACACATCTTTCAGCTGCCAGCTTGCGAGCTCTGAAGCCCGTTTGTAGCGCTCAAGGCGGATGGCCCGTCGACCTGAATTGTCGGTGAATTCAGATTCGTAGTACTCCTTGATTTGAAAGCGAAAAGTATCGGTATTGCCGGTGAAATCGTTGTAATACAGCGAGTCGCAATCGTAAATGATGTAAGTCCCCACCTGATCGGGGAAGTATTCGTTGTAGGATTGTTGGCTCACCTCTTCCGTTTCTTCTTTGCACGAAGTGATGAAAGCCGTGGCCAGAAGGGCGATGAAAGCAAAGCGGATAGATTTTATCATAAGCCTATTTTCAGTGCTTCAAGGTACGAAGGAGCGCTTCCAATGTTGCGTTGAGGTAAGTTCCAAGGCTAAATTGCAGGCTCGCGCTTGATGAAACCGCCGCCAATGAGGTCTTCGCCTTCGTAAAACACGGCCGATTGCCCCGGCGCAATGCCCGAAACCGGCTCGATAAACTCTACCTGCATGTCGCCATCGGGCAGGTGATTCAGAATACTTTGTGTGCCGTCGTGCTTGTAGCGAATTTTGGTCAGGGCCTGCATATCGTCGGGAATGGCCGCATACTTCACCAAATTCACACCGCGCACCTTCATGGTATGGCGCACGAGTTCTTCTTTCTCGCCCAGAACAACGGTGTTGGTTTCTGGACGAATTTCCAGCACAAACATGGGTTTGCCGAGGGCAATATCGAGCCCTTTGCGTTGCCCGATCGTGTAAAACGGATAACCCTGGTGTTTTCCGATCACGGTGCCGTCGGCCAGCACAAAGTCGCCCCCATTCACACGTTCTTCGAGGCCATCCACGCGGCGTTTGAGAAAGCTGCGGTAGTCGTTGTCGGGCACGAAGCAAATCTCGTAGCTCTCGCTTTTGTTGGCCAAATCCATAAAGTCGGCATCGGCCGCCATCTTGCGGATTTCCTGCTTGCGGAAGCCTCCAAGCGGAAAGCGGGTGCGGGCGAGGAAATCCTGTTTCAAGCCCCAGAGCACATAGCTTTGATCTTTGTTCAAGTCGAGTCCGCGCGAAATCACATATCGACCGTTCTCTTCGCGTTGGCGGGCGTAGTGACCGGTGGCGATGAACTCACAGTCGAGCTTATCGGCGCGCTTGAGCAGTGCCTCCCATTTGATGTGGGTATTGCACAACACGCAAGGGTTTGGGGTTCGTCCGGCGAGGTATTCTTCCACAAAATTGTCGATGATGGATTCGCCGAACTCCGAGCGGATGTCGAGAATAAAATGCGGAAACCCGAAGCGAACGGCCAAGGCGCGGGCATCGTTAATGGAGTCGAGGCTGCAGCAGCCGGTCTCCTTTTTGGTTCCGCCGGAAGTGGCATAATCCCAGGTTTTCATGGTGATGCCGACCACTTCATAGCCTTCTTCATGCAGCAACATGGCCGCCACGGAGCTATCCACGCCGCCACTCATTGCCACCAATACACGTCCGTGCTTACTCATTGTATTTATTGACCGGGCATAGGTTCCCGGATTTCGTCTTCAGGTTTTTCAATTTTCATCAGGAATGGCTTCTCGCTCACTCCATTTTTAAACACCTCAGTGCCTTTGAGGTTTCCGTTTTCTTCAAAATGGTACCAGGTGCCTTCGCGCAAATCGGCCACATAATTACCGGTGTTTTGCACTTTGCCATTGGCATAATAATAGGTCATCTTGCCATTGAGCAAGCCCTCTTTATACGTCGCGGTTAAACGCGGTTTGCCGTCTTCGTAAAACTGCTTCCAGGCGCCGTCTTTCTTACCATTGTTCCAATTGAGCTCTTCAGAAACCTGCCCATTTTCGTAATAGGTTAATTCTGCACCCTGTTTTACTCCGTTAATCCAGGTTTCGCGACTTACCAAGGCTTTGCTCTCGCTGAAATAGGTCCACACAGAATCTTTTTTCTGCCCGATATAATTGCCTTCCGAAATAAAATTCCCTTTCTCATCAAAGCCTTTACAGCGCGAGCGTTGACCTTTGGCGTAGTAAAAACAGGCCATTTTCAGCTTGCCTTCTTCGGTGTAATAACGGAAAATGCCCTCAGGCTGGTCGTCTTTAAAAGAACCTTCATAGCGAATATTGCCGTTTGGATGGTTTTTTCGCCACAAGCCCTGCTTTTTGCCTTTGGCGTCGGTTACGTTCAGGCCGGTTTGCGCCCAAAACGGACCGCAACAAAACACAAGCAGGGCTATGAGGTATGGTTTCATGGAAATGGGCTGCAAAGGTAATCAATTCCTTACCAGCCCTCAACGGTATGTTTGGGAGAGTATTGCCCGGCAAGCGGGTGATGACCTTCTGCGCAGCCTCAGGGCCTTTCGATCAGGATTGTATTCGAAGATTTTCGCCGGAATGATTTATGGATTACAGTCCGGTTTGTTTTCGAAAATCGGCTTCTTCGATGTACCCCGATTTTTCCCAAATGCGCTTTCCATCGCGGTAAAGCTCGAGGTGGGGAATTCCCTTGATGCCTTTATCGCTCAGAAGTTGAGCATTGGCGTCGGCATCAATTTTCAGCAAGCTGAGGTCAGACTGCCGTTGTTCGGCCAGTTTGGTAATCCAGGGCAGCATTTTTTTGCAGGGCGCGCACCAGGCCGCGTTGAAGTCGACCAGCACGTAGCCCGGTTTGTTCACGGCCTCATTGTAAGCAGTGAGGCTCATGCCGGCTTTGGCTGCCGGAGCTTTTCGTCCTTCCGCCCGCCACCGCACCATGCCGCCTTCCATGTTGTACACTTCTTTGAAGCCTTTTTCGGCCATGATTTCAGCAGCCTTTCCGCTGCGGCCGCCCGAAAGGCAATACACCAGCACCGGTTTGGATTTATCGAGTTTATCGAGGTTTTTCTCAAAATCGCCGCTGTTTACATTGTAATTGAGGGCGCCCGGCAAAGCGCCGGAGGCAAACTCTTCGGCACTGCGTACATCAACCACCTGAACATCGCTCTGGGCGAGCTTTTGCTCAAACTCGGCGGGTGGAATGGTTTTGTTGGCTCCCGATTGTTGAGCCACTCCGTTACAGGCTGTGAGTAATCCGCCCAACAGGGCGATAGAGAGAAATCGGATGATCTTCATGGGGCGAAATTACAATTCGTTTCGGATTATTGATTCGAGGGTCTCTGTGGGAACCACGCCTGATTGCCGCCATTTGATTTCACCTTTTTTGAACAGAATGAGTGTTGGGACACTCTGAATTCGGAATGCTGAGGCGGCCTGGGGATTTTTGTCGACGTCGATTTTTAGAATTACCGCTTTGTCGCCCACTTTGGATTTCAGTTCGTTGAGAATTGGCACCATCATTTTGCAGGGGCCGCACCATTCGGCCGAAAAATCGACCAACACGGGTTTGCCGGAGTTTATGATATCTTGAAATCTAAGTGATGGGTTTTCAGCTTGCATAGTTTCTTCGTCTGCGTGCAAAGTTCAACATTGATTTTTGGCGGTGCTGTGACTCACATCACAACCAACAAAAAAGCCGCCCCCGGAATGGGAAGCGGCTTTTCTATCTGAGAACAAATTGTCTTAGTTTTTCACAATGCGAAGTACTTCGCGTACGCCATTGCCTTCAGCTTGCAGGAGGTACATGCCTTCGCTGAGTCCGTTGAGGCTGATGTCCTGAATGATATTTACGCCATCAGCATTCAGGCGTTTGCTGCGAACAATACGTCCGGTGAGGTCGGTGAGGTTGAGAATAACTTCACCAGGCTGGTTCATCATCAGGCTTACGTTGAGCACTTCATTGGCAGGGTTTGGCCATGCTTCCATGAAGAGCACATCTTCCATCACTTCAGCGCTGTTTTCGTATCCGCTGAGGTCAATGCGAGCTTGGGTGTTGCAGTTTTGCAGACCAAGAACTGCGTCAACATCGAAACCATCACCATTTCCGGGGAAGTTGGTAGTCAGGTTAAAGGTTACGTCGGTAATGCGGATATAGTTTACAAAAGGCAATGAGCCGAAATCGAGGCGACCATCGCGGCAGATGGTGTTCGAACCGGCAGTTTCGCCATTTCCGGCGTCTTCAGCAAGAATAACGAGTGGGTAGAATGTAACGCCATCGCATGAACCTTCAACTGTAGCGCGCTCAGGGTAGTTTCCGCAAGTGCGTGTAGCTACGTCGTTAAAGGATGTTTCATAAATCTGCACATCGGCACCCGGACCGTTAACTAATGCGTACGGGAAACTTAGCGTAACAGAACCATTGCGGCCAAGCGAGAAAAAGTTATTGTTGGCAGCTGAGGTGGTTACGTCGTTCGCGAAGATGTTATTCACATTTAATGGCAAACCAAGCATGCGTGCGGCGATGTCGCGGGCAGCGGGCACAGGCGTATTGTTTTCGGTTAAGCCTTGTGTAGC
>CANHCM010000228.1 GCA_947459155.1 Bacteroidota bacterium
GGCGCCGGAAATGCCTGGGAAGCGCGTTATGCCTGGGAAAACGGCTTCACCAATTTATATGTGATCGACATTGCTCCTTTGGCTGTTGAGTCCTTAAAGCGGGCTTGCCCAGAGCATAAACATCGGGTTCTGTTGGGCGATTTCTTCGCACACACCGGGAGCTACGATCTTATTCTGGAGCAGACTTTCTTTTGTGCCTTGCACCCTGATCTGCGTGTGCGGTATGCGCAGAAAATGGCCGAACTACTCACCACAAATGGAAGTGTTCAGGGCTTGCTGTTTGCGACGGCCATGAATAGCGATCGACCGCCGTTTGGCGGCAACGAGGCGGAGTATAAGGCTTTGTTTTCTAGCTACTTCGGAAAGGTGGAGATTCAGCTTTGCGAAAATTCCATCCCGGCACGGGCCCAAAACGAACTGAGCATAAAACTCAGCCAACCATTTCGTTAAGAAGTAGTTTCGTTGTTGAAATACACCTTGTAGTAGTTCAGGTTTTTCTCCTGATCAAAGCCTCTTTCAATCATATTCCGATTGCCGTGTATGTACAGGTGGAAGTTCTTATCGAGCTTGAGCACACTTCTGAACATGCCGGCATGCTTTTTCACCGCCTGGCGGTTGATGTCGAAGGCTTCAGAAACACTGTGGTCGCCTCCCGACATGTCTACATTTTCGGCGGCATATTGCTTGAATGCATCAGCCACTTCGGGACTGCCAATCACCTCATCGGCAAACTCTTCGAGGGCAAATTGATCTTTTTCCTTAAAGAACTTCGAGGAGCGGTTTAACATCGCGATCTGGTCGGCCGGGGTAACCTGAAAGTCTTCCGGTAACTGTTCGCGAACGTATTGGCGCGTGATGTTCATGTATTGCTGCGTAAAGTGGTAGCTATCTTCCGACACTTCTAAATCCAAAAAGGCATCTGTCCAATACTGAGCCTCGGCAGCGTTTCCATTGGTTTTGTCGACAACCAGTACTTTATACCCTTCTAAAGGGTTGGCCGAGAGGATCAGGCAGGCTTTGTCTACGCGATCAAGGCGATAGCCTCTCGATAAAATTGCGTCGCTCACTTCGCCTTTCCATTCCACTTGCATGAACGGATCTTCGACTTCTGCTTTGAGAATGACAATGGCGTCGTGGAGTTCGTTGCTCAGATTCACTTCGCGTATTTGGGCCACCAATAAATCGCCGGGCAGGATTTTAGGGTGTGTACTTTCTTCGTACAGCTTTTTGGCGATGGTTGCAGAAGCTTCCTCCAAACCTTGTTTACCTTCGAAAAGTGCTTTACAGGCATCATACACCGGATTTCCGGACATATTAAAATGATAAAACCCTTCCGTTTTGAAGGCATGCATTAAGAAACGTAGCAGATCATCGTGGTGCTCGTCGGCAAATTCGTGACAGGCCGCAGAGATTTGTAAGGGTTCTTCGTTGCTTGGATTTCCAACAAAATGGACAATAAGTTTTTCGAGGATGGATTGCTGATAGCTGAGCATGGGCGCAAGATACACGAAAGGCCTTATTGCGTTAAGCGATGTTAATAACATTCGGCGGAATGAAAAATTCTGGTTCAATTGTCTACATTTAGTCTGTCAAACAATACCATGATACGATCATTACTTCTTCTTTGCGCCTATGCATATCTATGCGTAAGCTTTTCGGTGAATGCCCAAACGCTTGCTCAGCTTCGAACGGTATCAATAAGCGCCACAGTACAAGCGAATGTCCCGCGGATTCGCCTTTCCTGGCCTGCCATTACCAATTCCAATGCGATTTTGGTATACCGCAGATTGAAAACAGACCCCAATTGGGGAAATGCAATGCCATCCTTGCCGGGTACGGCAACCAGTTTCGACGACTCAACAGCTGAGGCTGGCAGGGCATATGAGTACAGAGTCGTAAGTAGTGGAGTGAACAACACGGCTTATGGATATATTCTTGCCGGAATGGAAGTGTTGCCTCAACATTATTCAAAGCCTGTGCTTTTAGTGGTCGACACTACGCATTACCCTGACTTTGAGCAGGAGTTGCAGCAGTGGAAGGAAAACCGTCGGCTAAGCAATCAACGTGTTTACACCCTCGAAGTATCGCCTACCGACCTGGTACAGCAGGTTAAAGCGCGGATCCTGGAGCAGTATCAATTGCATCCCGATTTAGCCACCGTATTTCTTTTTGGAAGAGTGCCGGTTCCATACTCCGGCAACGATGCTCCTGATGGGCATATTCCAAATCATCAGGGCGCCTGGCCGGCGGATGGCTATTACGGCGAGCTGAATGGCAACTGGACCGATGTGAATGTGAACTCAACCTTAGCCAATCAGGTGAGAAATCACAATACACCGGGAGATGGGAAATTTGACCAAAATTATTTCCCTGGTTCACTCGAACTTCAGGTAGGGCGTGTAGATCTAAGTTCCTTGCCACAATTGGGTTCTGAGCCGGTTTTATTGAAGAAATATCTCCAAAAAGACAATGCCTTTTATGAAGGAAGAATTCGCGTGAGAGAAAAGGCACTTATTGATGACAATTTTCCGACGATGGGAGAGGCTTTCGCAGCATCTGCCTGGCAAACTTTCTCCTCGGCTGTTGGAATAGACAGCGTATTTACAACAGATTATTTTACGTCCATGCGAGCGGGTTCTTATTTATGGTCGTATGGCTGTGGTGCCGGCGGCTATTCCTCTTGCGCGGGAATTGGAAATTCATCCGATTATGGAGTGGATTCTTTGGAGAATATATTCACCATGACCTTTGGCAGTTATTTTGGCGACTGGGACAATTCCAATAATTTCCTCCGAGCTGCATTGGCCCAAGGCGCTGTGTTATCTAACGCGTGGTCGGGCCGTCCTTCCTGGTTTTTTCATCAAATGGCCCTGGGTGAAAGTCTTGGCTTTTGTGCGCTAAAAAGCATGAATAACTCCAGCGAATACGCATCAGCGAGTTATAACCGAGCGGTGCACATGGGATTAATGGGCGACCCAACAATTAGAAGCTATGCTCCACCGGTATTACAAAATGTAACCGCCTCGTTTGATAGCGGATTGGCTTTGCTATTATGGGATCCAAGCGATTTGCCCGGAGTAAAGTATTTTGTTTACCGTCGCAATAGCGATATAGATACTTTCCGGTTAATTACCGAAACTCCATTGGAAGTTAATGTTTATAACGAGGATTGTCCGGATTTTAACGGGGTAATTGAATACATGGTGCGTCCTGTAGTTTTAAAGCAAGGCAATTCAGGCTCCTATTACGCTTTGGGTGCAGGGCGAAGCGATACTTTACTAAGCAATTTGATACCCTTGCCAGAATTCGACATTACTGCCGTCGTAAATGAAAATGTGGTGAATTTTAGCGCACCTGACGGAGCGAGCGGCTACACCTGGAATTTTGGCGATGGCACCAGTTCGGAGGGACAAACGGTCACTCACACCTACGCGGAAGAAAACGCCACCTATACGGTGAGTGTAATTCTAAGCAATGGTTGTATTCAAGAAAGCTCAGAAACCAACATTGAAATATTGATAAATGGAATTCATGAAAAGCCGGGAGACGAATTATTGGTTTTTCCCAATCCCGCAAATGACAAACTCATGATTTCGTTCAAAGAATCTATTCAAGTTTCCGGTTATCACCTGTACGATGCTACAGGCAGAAAGCAATTGGATGGTGTTTGGAGCAACGATGGAATTCCAGTAGCCTCTTTAAATGCCGGAATTTATACGCTGCTCATCCAATTGAAAGATGATTCAACGATAAGAAAACGAGTTATAATTGTGCACTAACCTTTGATCGTTTCAAAACCATCAAGAAATCATTCATAAAGTAGCCATTTCCAATATCGAAATCGGCTACTTTCTCAATGGTAAAGCCCTGTTTAAAATAGAAATTAATGGCTTTGTAGTTTTGTCTGTTTACCTGAAGTCTGACTTTGTTTATGTCAGGATATTGCTTTATTAGTTCCTGAAAAGCCTGAGCTCCAATGCCTTTTCCCTGAATCTGACTCAGCATGTAAAACTTATGCAAAAACAAGATTTCGTTTTCTTGTGGCTCTACCGCGACAAAACCTAAGGTTTCATGATTGTTTTGAATGAGGTAGAAATGCTGCTTCATTCCCTTAATCTGCTCATTCAAAGTCTCAAAGGAATACATTTTCCCCAACATATAGTCCACTTGTTCCTGACCGATAATTGCTGGGTAATGGTCGTTCCAAACTGAAACCGCTAAACGATGAATCACTTCGATATCGACTGTTTCTGCTCTACGCAAACTAATTTCCATGGCACCAATTTAAGCTCTTTCTTCCATCCACCGGCGGAACTCAGCCGCTTTGTCTTTGCTCACCTGAATCTGTTTCTTATCGGGAAGATTTAAGAAAACATTGATTTTCCCCATAAAGTCGACTTCGAATTTTTGTATGCATTCGGCATGTACCAGGGTTTGCCGATTTGCCCGAAAAAATAAGGAGGGATATACCAATTCCTGAATTTCATCCAAAGAGCGGCTCACCATCCATTCGGTCAGATAGCCCTGCACATTTGAAAAAATGCGGTATTCGGTTTCGGTGTATACATTTCCGGAGGCATA
>CANHCM010000229.1 GCA_947459155.1 Bacteroidota bacterium
TCGGCCATTCGGGCGAGCTGACAAAACACCTGATCGGGTTTCACCTGATTGAAATAGGTCTGAAATTGACGTTTTGCCGCCACCGAGGTAAAATATCGAACCTGGAATGGCTTGTTGCTCAGGAAGTTTAGCGCCAGTCGAAGATAAATCAGCAACTTGTTGGTTCTGATGAGGCGAACATCTTTGCACACCTCCTTCACACGGTCGAGATCGGTGGGGTTTACAGGCTCGTCGCTGAGGCAAAACAGGAAAACCTCGTGCACCTCGGCTAAACCCTGTAAATGATGCCAGGCACGAAGTTTATCACCCTTGTCGGTTGGAAGCGGAAATCGGGAAAGTACAACCAGTATTCTCAAGCGCTGATGAGGGTTTGATAGAACTGAGCAAGGCTTTGGGCCAGGCTGTCGGGGTGAAAATGATGATGCGCGAAGATACGTGCATTTTTTGAAATCGCCCCGGCGAGCTCCGGTTCTTCGAAGAGTTTTTGCAGCACCTTCACGAATTCATCAGCCGTATCGGCTACAAAGATGTGTTTACCGTGCTCCGCCGGTATGCCTTCTAAGCCAAGCGTTGTGCTGATGATGACTTTTCCAAGACTCAAGCCTTCGATAATCTTCACCCGAATGCCGCTCCCGCTTTGAAGGGGCACAATCATAATTCCCGACTTTTCCATAAATGCAGCAGCATCGTCTGCCGTTTCTGAAAAAATCCTCTGGGCCTCCAGCTTTTTGAACCGTTCCGGCATGGAAAGTCCGGCCAGCCTGAGGTTCAGCTGCGGAAACTGCTGTTGCAGCACCGGCCAAATCGTCTCCACAAACCAATCTACCGCTTCAACGTTGGGCAGCCAGTTCATGGCACCGAGGTGAAAGAGGCTGCCTTCCTGATGACCGGGGCGCGCCTCAGCTGCGGGTTGTAAATCGCAGGCTACTCCAGAAACAAAGGCCTTTCCGCTGAAACCCAACTGCCTGAAATGCTCGAGATCAACCTCCGAAATCGGCACAATGGCGTCGGCTTGCGACAGTAGATCAAGTTCATCCCGGCGTAGCCGAGCAGCCATAAGATTCAAATACCGACGGAGAACCGGGTTTCGCTCTCCCCTCGCCTTTCGTTGCCAAATCAGGAATTCGGCATTGTGCGCCCGACAAACTACCGGCACCTTAATCCGACTGCGAATGGGTTCGAGCATGGCCATTCCATAAATACTCTCGGCCTGAATTATATCGTAATGCCCCGTTTCGATTTGCTTTTCAAGCGCTTTGGCTAAGGCCTCAGAAGAGAAGCGCGAAACATTGTATGAGCGACTGGAAAACAGTAGGTTATGAAGAGCTCCGCTTGCTTTCGGCCGGGTATCGAGGGGAAAGGTAAAAACCTTAAATGGGTAATCAGCGGCTGCGGCTAAATCCGGATGACTCGGCGTGTTGGCAAAAAACTGCTCGATGGTATGTCCCTGATGCATTAATCCTTTCGCCATCGAAAGCATGGCCAGCTTGCCGCCGTCGTAAGGAGGAAAGGTATTTTTCTGAGCCACCTGGAGAATTCTCATCCTTGATCAAGCTTTGGCAGAAGACCTGAAAATTGAGGCTATGCGCTGAAAAAAGCGCAGATAAGCCTCGGCATTCAACAAGGCAGAGTCGCGGGTCGATTTATAGGTTAGGAACAGCCCGACCGGCAGCAAAATGGCCGAAGAAAACCACATACCCCAGAACGGATTGAAAACCCCTTCGCGGGCGAGCTTTTCACCGGTGATGGAAATCATGTGGTATAAGATGAAGAAAATCAGCGAGAAAACCACCGGCATTCCCAATCCTCCTTTACGCACAATGGCGCCCAGCGGAGCTCCGATGAGAAACAACACGAGGCAGGCAAACGACAGTGTGAATTTCCGGTGCCATTCGATCTCGTGGCGGTAAATCCGCTCCTGTTCCTGATCAAAGGTTTGAATCGAAAACTCCAGTGTGCTTTTTCCTGCACGTATTGAGTTGGAGGCTTGTTCAAGGATTTTAATCCGTTCGTCGGGAGTAAAGTTTTCCAATACCTTTTTCTTGTTTTTCAGCGTTCGGCCTGTGCGTACTTGCGTTACCTCTTCAAGCTGTTGAGCCGACATTCCGGCCAATTGAGCAGAATCGGGCACCTCTCCGGTGGTGATCATTCTGCGCAAAAGGATTTTATTTTTCAAACGAAGCTCCGAAGAATCTACAGCTGTAGAGTCGGTGGTCGCTTTTAGGGTATCCGACTTGCCTTTCTTTGGTTTTTCCTCCGATACCTTGGTCGAGTAGGTTTTGTTCAAATCGTAATACGGCCCGTTAAACAGCACCCTGGGCAGATAAAGCTTGTCGCGGCGAAGATTCTCCACAAGTGTGTCGGTTTCGGCTTGCAACTGCGCAAGGTTGAGCATTTGGTAGTTTTTCTTGTACAGGTTTTCGTCGGTTTTGCTGAAATCGAACAGCGATAGGTCGAAGCGAATGAGGTCTTCGCTAAACTGCTCGCGCAGGAAGGGGAAATTCTGGCGTTTACGTCCCGACATTCCAGCCTCGGTATAAGAGGCTCCGTTAAACAGCCGCAGTTCGAGGTATCGTTTATCGGCCGATTGTCCCATTTCGCCGCGTTCAGCGGTAATGAGTCGTTCATTACCATTGTGTCGACTGTGATCATAAATCATGATATCGGTAAGCTGCTTACCGTCGGCGCTCTTTTTCCCGATTCGAATCACATAATTAGGAATGTCGGAGTTGAAAATTCCGGGCTTTATATTCAGTTCGGGGCGTTTGTTGGTGATGTCGCTCAGAAGCGTTTTCATCTTCAGGTTTGCGATGGGCAACACATAATTGGAGAAGAAGAAAGCACCGAGACTCATCACCAGACAAAGTACGAGAACGGGTCGCATGGCGCGCTGAAGTGATATGCCTGATGCTTTCATGGCCGTTAGTTCCATGTATTCGCCCAGGTTACCGAATGTCATCAACGACGAAAGTAAAATGGCGAGTGGTAACGCCAGCGAAATCATGGTGAGGGCCACGAGTCCCAAAAGCTTGGCAATGATGAGGAATTCCAGGCCTTTGCCCACGAGGTCATCTACATATTTCCACACAAACTGCATGAGCAGAATGAAGATGGCAATAAAAAAGGTGAGCACAAAAGGACCGAGGTAAGACCTCAGAATAAAGGCGTCAATGCGTTTCAAAAGGATAGCTTCGGAGCGCAAAAATAGTCATCAGGAGCCAATTACCCGATGCAATTTCTGAATAGCACTGTCCCAGGATAACTTGGTTTCGTCAACGTCGTCTTCGTCTGCAAAATCGGTAATCAACAAAGCCGTCTCACCGGTAATGTCATCCACCTGAATGCGGAACTCGAAATACACACTTTCGGGTCCGTCGGTCCAGCGGTAGCGGGCATACACATTTTCGCGCGAGTTCAGCAGTTTGGCCGATTGCTCAGAGTCTTTGTTCCAAATGAATGTATACACACCTCCACGCACATTCACATTATCGCAAAACCACTCAGAAAGCCCGCTGGGTTCGGTGAGAAAAGAATAAAGGACTCCCGGCGAGCATCGCAGCAGGTATTCAAGTTCGATTTTTTTCATTTCGGCCATACAGCTGGCGTATTTTGTGATTTGCTATAGTACGAAAAACTCAATACAGCACAAACATTCCCCGATTTTTTTTCGGCGAAATCCAACCCGCTGGGCGCAAGGTAATGATTTGGTGTATTTTCGCGCCATGTTTCGAAACCAAAAAGTGGTGGTAGTGTTGCCGGCCTACAATGCCGAGCGAACACTCGAAAAAACCTACGCTGAAATCCCTTTCGACATTGTGGATGAAGTGGTTTTAGTGGATGATCACAGTCGCGACAACACCTCCGCGCTGGCGCAGAAAATTGGAATCCGCCACGTGATTCGCCATGAGCAAAACAAGGGTTACGGAGGCAACCAAAAAACCTGTTATGCCAAGGCGCTGGAGTTGAATGCCGATATTGTTGTCATGCTTCACCCTGACTATCAATACACTCCCTTACTCATACATTCGATGGTTGCGGTAATCGCGAACGACCTCTACCCGGTTGTTTTTGGTTCCCGAATTTTGGGCAAAGGTGCTCTTCGCGGGGGCATGCCTATGTATAAATACGTGGCAAACCGCTTTTTAACCCTGTTTCAGAACCTGTTGCTAAACCAAAAGCTCTCTGAATACCACACCGGATATCGCGCCTTTTCGGGCAAAGTGCTCCGTTCGCTCAATTTGCAGGCTAATTCCGACGATTTCATTTTCGACAACGAAATGATTGCCCAGATTTTCGCCAAAGGCTTCGAAATCGGCGAAATAACCTGCCCGACCAAATACTTTGAAGAAGCCTCCTCAATCAATTTTCGCCGAAGTGCCATTTATGGTTTGGGTGTTTTGCGGGTTTCGGTGCGTTACCGTCTACACAAGCTTGGGTTGTTGAGTTGGAAGGCGTTGCAGTAGGTTTTTTCCCTCCGGGGATGGCCTGATCAGGCAAAGTGAAAGCCCGTTAAAAATGCCA
>CANHCM010000230.1 GCA_947459155.1 Bacteroidota bacterium
AGTTGCTAAACCGCTTACAATAAATTCATTGAGTGTTTTTCAGTAGGCCCTACTTAAACCTGTTTTGTGTAGCGTTTGGGCGCATGCCTCGCTCAGCCTCTCGGTGTATTGAGGCTGTATCGCCGGGCACCGCGTGTTTCGCTCATACTCCTCAAAACAGAGCCGCCCTCCCTCACTTGCCCTTTCTCATACTCTCTAGCGTTCTTCGCTCTCACACCCACACTCACACTGTTTTGCGTGGTATCCGCTGCACCCGCTTGCGCGAAAAAAGTCGGAAGTCTCCGGTACTGAGTCTTTAGAGAGAAAATACAGTAGCATTTGAGCCTATCGAAGGGCGAAAAGGGGAACGAGAAAAGTTGACCATTTAGGTTCAACATTGATTTATATCCTTCGCACAACCAAACAGATGCTTCTAAGTATTTCCGAGTTTCAATGCTCGGTGGCCATGAAAAATGCAATGGGCTATCTGCAGGAGCTTGGGATTACTCACGTGATCCCGTTTGGGAGGAGCGGTTCAAAGGATTTTATTACCGTCTAAACAGACTGTGATTTGAGGGGATTACTTACGTGATCCCGTTTGGGGAGGAGCGATTCAAAGGATTTTATCACCGTCTTATCAGACGGCGATTTTTCGGTTGGGCTTGAGGGGATTACTTACGTGATCCCTTTTGGGGAGGAGCGGTTCAAAGGATTTTATCACCGTCTTATCAGACGGCGATTTTTCTTTTTTGCAAAAACGCCTTTTCAGGTAAGCCTGAAGGCGTTTTTGTAAAAAAGAAAACCGGGCTAAGGCCCGGTTAAAATCCTTTGGCGGAGAGTGAGGGATTCGAACCCTCGATACCCTTTTGAGGTATACACACTTTCCAGGCGTGCTCCTTCAACCACTCGGACAACTCTCCAGGTTGATTTTTGATTCAGCAACTTAGGGGCTGAATTGGGGACGCAAAACTAGGAATATCTCGCGATTACACAAATGCTATCGTGGTGTGCAAAACACGCCAGGCAAGAACAATTCCCGGAGTCTGGCATTATATCCGCTATATTCGGCCTTCTTTCGTAATTCATGCTGCGAACCCTTACCTGCATTCTGCTCCTGGCCGCCGGTCAACTCGGCGCTCAAAGCCTTTGGCAGAAGCTCAATCCGGAAAGGCTCTTCTCTAAAAACCTGCGCTTCATTGCCAACCCCATCATCCAAAATAGCCCGGAAACCGGTTTGAAGATGGGACTTGCCGGCAACTACTTCTTCAAAGCCGGAAGCGACACCCTCACCCGGTCATCCAACATCTACCTGCAAATCGCCTACACCACCAAAAATCAGTTTATCCTTGAGCCGATTTGGAACATCTTTACGCCGGGCGAAAAGTACATCCTCCGCGGCCGTGCCGGATACCTCGATTTTACCGACCATTTTTGGGGTATTGGGCCAACGGCAGCCGAATTCAACAAAACCGATCTAAGCTATAACCGAATCTACCTGCAGAATAAAATCCTGCGAAGGGTTCGTGGAAACTGGTTTGCCGGGCTCAACATGCGCTACTCCGACATCCATGACCTGTTTTGGAGCGAAGCCACACCCAAGGTTCCGGGAGCCGAAGGAAGCGTTGTGGCCGGCCTTGGTCCCAACGTACAGGCCGACTTCCGCGACAATCCCTTCAGTCCCCAAAAGGGCTGGTATGCCGATGTGTATTACTCCTACTTTGGGAAATTCCTCCGCGGCCAATACACGTTCGACGAATGGCAGTTCGACCTTCGGGGCTACATTCCAACGCGCAAGAAACATCAGGTGCTGGCTTTGCAGGCTTTTGCCAATTTCACGCAAGGCGACATTCCCTTTCGGGAGCTCCCCCGATTGGGCAGCGCCTTTTTGATGCGCGGCTTTTTCGAAGGGCGTTTCCGCGATTTCCAATATGTAGCCGCACAGGCCGAATGGCGGCAGCCGGTGTGGAAATGGCTTCACGCCTCCGCATTTCTTTCGGCCGGCGAGGTGGCTCCCAGCATACGACAATTGGGTCTCGAGCGGATGAAGGTGACCGGTGGAGCGGGTTTGCGCATTTTGCTGAACCCCAAAGAGTACATTTTTGCACGCCTCGATTTTGCGCTCAACAACGAAGGCGGAACAGGGGTGTACATCCGCATCAACGACGCATTTTGAGGGCGGATTGTCTGTGAATCGGAACGTGTAGCCACTTTACCTAACCTCAAGGTGTATTTTGTATCTTGCTGCCCATTCGCAATGCGTATAAATGACACCTTGCGAAACCTAAATCTACCATAGGCGCGCATTGATGAACCAGGTTGCAGCAGGAATAGACATTGGCGGAACGAATACCGCTTTCGGATTGGTGAGTGAATCGGGGAAAGTTCTGGTAAAAGGAACCCAGCCCACACGAAGCTTTCCTGATGCGAAATCTTTGGTTGAGACAGTGAGTGAAGCCATCCACGCGCAGGTGCGCGAACTTTCAAAAACCTACCCCGGACTCAAACTCAGTGGAGCCGGTGTTGGAGCGCCCAATGCCAATCCTTACCGCGGCACCGTAGAGTACGCGCCCAATTTAAACTGGCATGGCATAGTGCCGCTTCGCGACCTTTTTTCGGCTGCGCTGGGCGTGCACACCGAGCTTACCAACGATGCCAAGGCTGCCGCTTTGGGTGAACAGTTTTTTGGCGCTGCCCGCGGATGTCGAAACTTCATTGTAATAACCCTTGGAACAGGTCTCGGTAGCGGTATTGTGGCCAATGGCCGGATGATTTATGGGCATGAAGGCTTTGCCGGCGAGCTCGGACATGTACTGGTTGAGCGCAATGGCCGCCTTTGCGGATGTGGCCGGCAAGGCTGCTTGGAGACCTACTGCTCGGCCACCGGAATTGTTCGTACCTACAGGGAGCTAAAGCCCAAAGCTGCCGATTCGGTGGACGCCAAAGAAATTACCCGTCTCGCGCTGGAAGGCGAACCCGAAGCTATGGAGGCTTACCGATTTACCGGAGAGATGCTCGGTTATGCCCTGGCCAATTTTGTGGCCGTTACCCAACCGGAGAAAATCATTCTTTTCGGTGGCCTGGTCAAGGCCGGCGATCTGTTGCTCAACCCGGTAAAACAGTCTTTTGAGCTGAATTTACTGAACATTTACAGAAATAAGATAAAGATTGAAGTGTCGTCGCTCCACGAAAGTGATGCTGCTTTACTCGGTTCTGCCTCGCTTGTGTTTAATCGTGAAGCAGCACCATGAAATGGACCACCCTCTTTCTGTTTGGGCTTTTCGTGCAAAGCCTTTCGGCCCAGCAAGGGTTCATTATTCCACAACCCCAACAGGTTAGCTACGACGCTGAACGCTTCGATTATTCAGAGGCAATGGTGACCTTCGACGACCCTGCATTTAAGGCCGAAGCCCGCATCCTGCGCGAATATCTCGCCAGCTTAGGCACCACGAAGACTCAGGCCATTGGGCGCAGCGAAGTGAAGAATCCTGTCATCAGGCTTAGCCGTATTACGCCCGACACCTTGCTGCCTGAAGGCTGGTACAGCATCCGAACCTCTGCATCGGGAACCGTGATACAGTCGGCCGGAGCTCTGGGGGCTTTTTATGGTGTGCAATCGTTCATGCAGCAAATCAAGCCCGGGGCAAATGGTTCTATTGAGCTGCATGCTTTTTCGATCGACGAGGATTATCCGCGTTTTCAATGGCGTGGCATGCACCTCGATGTGAGCCGACATTTCTTCCCGGTTGAGTTTATCAAGCGCTACATCGATCTTCTGGCGATGCACAAAATGAACGTGTTTCACTGGCATCTCACCGATGATCAGGGCTGGCGAATAGAAATTAAAGCTTTTCCAAAACTTACGGAAATTGGAGCCTGGCGTAATGGAAGCATGGTGGGCCATTACAGCGAGCAACGTTTCGACACCCTTCGCTACGGCGGATATTACACGCAGGAGGAGGTTAAGCAAGTGGTGGCTTATGCCCGTGAACGCCATGTTACCATTGTTCCGGAAATTGAAATGCCCGGTCATGCCAAAGCGGCATTGGCCGCTTACCCGGAGTTTTCCTGCACCGGAGGGCCGTTTCAGGTGGAGCGTGGATGGGGCGTTTTCGACGATGTGTTTTGTCCGACCGAGGCTACTTTTAATTTCCTGCAGCAAATTCTGGACGAGGTGATGCAGCTCTTTCCGGGCAAGTATATCCACATTGGTGGTGATGAATGTCCGAAAACCCGCTGGGAATCGTGCGAGAAGTGCAAGAAACGGATGCGCGACGAAGGCTTGAAAGATGGGCATGCCTTACAGAGTTATTTCATTCAACGCATTGAGCGCTTTGTGAACAGCCGCGACCGGCAGATTATTGGCTGGGACGAGATTCTCGAAGGCGGACTGGCACCCAATGCGGCGGTAATGAGCTGGAGAGGTACCGAGGGTGGCATTGCTGCGGCCTCACAAAACCACCCGGTGGTGATGAGCCCCGGCTCGCATTGTTATTTCGACCATTACCAGGCCGATCCACGCCAGGAGCGCGTTGCC
>CANHCM010000231.1 GCA_947459155.1 Bacteroidota bacterium
GAATATTCCCTTTTTCGTTTCTTCCACCTTGATTATCAACCCTTTTCTGGGTGTTAACAATTCGGTACAACTTCTCAATCCGCCCATCGACGAGGCCTGCGCCGGACAGCTGTTCATGCACAACCCCGGCGCCTACGATCCCGACGGTGACAGCCTCTCGTACCGCTTGGTGAGCTGTCGTGGCGAAAATGGAGAGATCATCCCCGGCTTTACCCAACCCGTGGGCACCAGTTCATTTACCCTGAACCCAATCAATGGCGATCTGATTTGGGACACGCCCTCCAACTCAAGCGTTGGCGAGTACAATGTGGCTTTCGTTATTGAAGAATGGCGAAACGGAGTGCTGATCGGCTTGGTAACCCGCGACATGCAAATCAATGTGGTGCCCTGCAACAACAGGCCTCCGACCATCGAGCCCCTGCCCAGTTTATGTGTGAATGCCGGCGATACGGTTTCATTTACCGTCGAGGCTTCCGACCCCGACAATCCGGTTCAGCTCGTTACCCTCTCTGCCACCGGAGGAGCCTTCCAGTTTGCCGCGCCCGGTAATGCCATCTTTACCACACAAACCGGAGCTGGCCAAGTGCAGCAGAACTTTAGCTGGATTACCTCCTGCGAGCACATCAGAAAGCAGGCGCATACCTTTAGCTTTAAGGCCATCGACAATGGCAATCCTAACCTCACCACCTTTCGCACGGTAAGCATTCGTGTTGTGGCGCCCGCTGTAGATACGCTTCTGGCTGAGGCCACCGGAAACGCGGTTGCTCTCTCCTGGAGTCATTCACCATGCCCACAGGCCGTGGCCTACGATGTTTACCGCCGCAACGGATTTTACGGTTTTGAGCCGGCGCTCTGCGAAACAGGCGTTCCTTCATACACCGGCTATTCGTTTTTGGGTACGGTTCAGGCGGGCGATACCACCTACACCGATGGTTTAAGCGGAGCCGGCTTGTTACCCGGTCAAAAGTATTGTTACATGGTGGTTTGCCGCTTCGCGGATGGCGCCGAAAGCTACGCCAGCAACGAGGCTTGTGTGGAGCTGCCCGAGATAATCCCGGTGATTTCTCAGGTAAGTGTTTTACAAACCGATGCCGCCAGCGGGCGGATGGCCTTACGGTGGTCGAAGCCCGACGACCTCGATACACAGCAGTGGCCGGGGCCGTACCGCTACGTGTTGGAAAGGGCTGAAGGACTTCAAGGCACCGGTTTTCAGGTGGTAGTCAATCTTGATGGACTCAACGATACAACCTATACCGACACCCTGCTGAACACCCTCAGCACAGGTTGGAATTATCGGGTGAGGCTCGAGCAGCCGGGCACCGGAATTATTGGTCAAGGGCTTCCATCGTCGTCGGTTTTCCTACAAATCGCGCCCAGCGACAACACCCTCAGCCTTTCGTGGCAAACCGAGGTTTTGTGGACCAACGACTCTACGATAGTTTATCGCTTCGATCCAACTGTTTCAACGTGGGTGCCCATCGATACCGTGTTAGGCAATTCCTTCGCCGATACCGGTTTGGCCAACGGAGTTGAGTATTGCTATAAGGTTGAAACTTTGGGCGCCTTTTCGGCGGATGGCTTTCCGGTTCCCCTTAGGAACTTTTCACAGGAGCGCTGCGCTGCGGCCATCGACAATACGCCTCCCAAAGCTCCTGAAGCCGTGGTCTTTGTATCCTGCGATTCGCTGAGCAATCAAATCGAGTGGACGGGAAAAGACGAGGAGGTCGTGAGCTACCGCTTGTATTTCAAGCGATTCGAGAGTGATGCATGGTCGCTGATCGACAGCTTTCCGATCTCGGTAAACGAGTATGTGCATTTCCCCGGAGTTCAGGTGGCCGGTTGTTATGCAGTGGCCTCGGTTGATTCGTTCCTGAATGAGAGCGTACTCGAAGCGATTTGCGTCGACAACTGTCCTGAATACAGCCTTCCGAACACCTTCTCTCCCAACGGCGATGGTAAAAACGATGCGTTTATGCCTTTTCCATATCGATTTATTGAGGGCGTAGAATTTATCGTGTACAATCGTTGGGGTATTGAGGTGTTTCAAAGTAACAGTCCCGATCTGTTGTGGAATGGCCGAATTGCCAACACCGGAGCATTATTGCCCGATGGAGTTTACTATTATATATGTGTGGTAAATGAACAAAGGCTTCAGGGAATCGTTCCGAGAACACTCAAAGGCACCATACAAATTATCGGAAGCCGTAACACCGACCTCGATTAACTATGTTTACTGGAATTGTTGAATCAACGGGCCTGGTGCTCGATACGTATACCGCGGGCACAAACCGTGAGTTTTGGCTTAGTTGTCCGTTTTTGGCCGAGCTCCGCGTCGACCAAAGTCTTTCGCACAATGGTGTTTGCCTAACGGTAGCCGAGCTTGCGGCGGATCGCTACAGGGTTACGGCCATCGACGAAACACTAAAGAAAACCAATATTGGATCACTTCAAGCCGGTTCACGCGTGAATTTAGAGCGTTCAATGCCGGCTTTAGGGCGTTTCGATGGACATATTGTTCAGGGACACGTTGATACAACTGCGTTTCTTCGCAAACGCATCGACCGTGATGGTTCGTGGGCGCTATTTTTCGAGTATACACCAGCGCCCGGCTTTGTTACCGTGGCCAAAGGCTCAATCTGTGTCAATGGTGTAAGTTTAACGGTAGTTGAAAGTGAGGACTCTGGATTTTCGGTGGAGATTATTCCATACACCTGGAATCACACCAACCTTTCCGACCTCAAAGAAGGCGATGCAGTAAACATTGAGTTCGATATTTTGGGTAAATACATCGCAAAGCTGCTTCAAAAGCAGTGAGGTTGATTTTTTAGCAGCATTAGGGTATACCGATATCGAAGCACAAGGCCCAATCCTTTGCTTTAAGTTATTCGTTTTTAACTGCTTGGGGAAGTTAGTCTGCATTCGGTTTAAAATAAATTCGAAATTGAGTTTTGCCTTGATTAGCGCGCATTCCGGCCTAAATCTTTGGCTCTGAGATTAAAACGGGGTTAAAAAAAATCATAGAGCCCGGAACCTTTTTCCGGAACTTTTGTTTCATTGCATTAGATTCAAAAAACGGCTTAGCCGCAAAGTGCGCAAGAAAAGAGAAGACTGATGCAACCGTTGAATTCCAAATACACCATCAAGGATCTGGAAAGGTTATCTGGCGTTAAAGCCCATACCATCCGAATTTGGGAGCAGCGTTACAATCTATTTAATCCCGACCGAACGGAGTCGAACATTCGCCAATACAACGACCACGATGTGAAGCTGTTGCTAAACATCTCTTTGTTGGTGAATCATGGCTTTAAAATATCGCATGTTGCCCGTTGGAGTCTTCCTGAAATTTCCAAGAAGGTTTCCGAGATCACCCGCAATTCGGGAGACCTCGACGAGTATCATCAGATTCAGGTGGATAACCTGATTATGGCTATGCTCGGTTTCGATGACGCGCTATTCGATTCTACATTGAAAGCCTGTTGCGAGAAAGTAGGTTTCGAGCTAACCATGTTAAATGTGGTTATTCCCTTTTTGCAGAAAGTGGGAATGATGTGGCGAACCGGAGAATCGACCGTAGTTCAGGAGCATTTCATGACCAACCTGATTCGCAAGAAGCTTTTGGTGGAAATCGACTCTGTTCCTGCTTCCAAAGACCCTTCGGCCGAAGTGTATTTGTTGTTCCTGCCCGAAGGTGAACTCCACGAAATTGGACTGCTCTTTTCGAAGTATCTGCTCAAAGCGCGTGGAAAGCGAATCATTTACTTGGGACAAAACGTTCCAAGGGAAGATCTACGAATCTATTGCAAGGAGCACCGTCCACAGTATCTGCTCACCTTCTTTACTGCGGCTTACACCAGCGATTCGATTAACGAATATTTACAAGACCTTACCACCTGGATTGGAAACACGCGCTTGCTTGTGGCCGGCATGCAGGTTCACGCCCCCGAGGTGCAGCTTCCAGAAGGTGTCGTATTTATCAGCTCGGTTTACGACCTGATCAATTTCAGCGAAGGTAAATCGCTGCGTTCCATTACCGGAACCGATTAATCTCCGATCAACTTTACTGTTTTAACCTGTATTCCAGTTGTTGCATGCCAGATCTAGGCTTGGTTGAACAATATTGGAGTTTAAACGTGTCAAGCCACTTGATCAAGCGAGGTGGAAATCGACAAATACCTAAAATTCAACTGATTGTACGGTCTTACCCTCCAATTTTGATGCGTCTTCATGTTGGCAATCCGATTCGTCGACAACCGTCAGTTTTTTCGTTTTGTAGAACGCGATCTTGTATTGAGGCGCGTGATTATGGGCGCTAACCCCTATATTTAGTTTTATTAACATTAATGTAAAGTCCACAAATACAGCGCGATTGCGAAAATTCAAGGGGTTAAATTCCGTGTATCGACATTAAATTTTGTTTAATGTTGTAGTGTGTATTGTTAAACAGAAGATGTTTAATACATTTGTTAAAACGTTAAACAAAACCACGTTCTCATGTCGTCAGTTGAATTCA
>CANHCM010000232.1 GCA_947459155.1 Bacteroidota bacterium
ACCGGACTTACGCTCAAGGCCGATCCTGAGCCTTCGGTCATGAGCCATGAACTGTACAATTCGCGGGCGGCTTCATGTTGCTGTTGAAGCCATTGTGCCAATTGATGACGCTCTGCTGAAGCATTTCCACGCGTTTGGCGCAATGCTTTGCGGGCCGTTTCAAAAATATCACGACGCAGCGGCTCTTTAACCTTCGACAACTCAGCCGCGAGGCCTTGTGTTTCAGCGATGGCCTCCAGCAGTCCAACGAGTGTTGATTGTAAGCCCTTCAATTCACTTTGAAAGGATTCCCAGGCCGACTTGCGGGCTTCCTTTACCGTTTCTTTAGCAGCAGTTTCGATGCCTTCGAGCTCTTCGGCCGTAGCCAGCGCCGACTGAATCATCCACTCGCGCATTTTACGGATTCCGTCGTACTCGGCTTCCCACTCGAGGCGCTCCTTACTCTTGTAACGCTCATGAGAGCCCGAAGTGGAATGCCCTTGCGGCTGGGTGATTTCGCGGATGTGAAACAGCACAGGCTTATGCTCCGCACGGCAGCGGGCAACCCCTTCTTCATACATCTCGATGAGCCCTGCATAATCCCAACCTTTGCCTTCATAAATCAGGATTCCGCTGCCATCACCTTCATCGCGAAAACCCTCGAGGGCCTTGGAAATATTAGCCTTTGTCGTTTGGTATTTTGTGGGTACAGAAATGCCATAGCCATCGTCCCACACCGACATCGCCAAAGGCACCTGCAACACACCGGCAGCATTCATGGTTTCCCAAAAATGCCCTTCAGAAGTGCTGGCATCACCTATGGTTCCAAAGGCGACTTCGTTTCCTTGCTGAGACAGTTCTGTACGATTGTGCAGTTCAGGGTTCTGGCGATAGACTTTTGAGGCCAGAGCCAAACCCAGTAAACGCGGCATCTGTCCGGCCGTTGGTGAAATATCGGCTGAGGAATTTTTCAATTCACTGAGCTTCCTCCAGCTGCCATCGGGGTTTACGGTTGTAGTGGCAAAGTGACCATTCATCGAGCGCCCAGACGACATCGGTTCGGCTGTTTCGTCGGCATGGGCGTAGAGTTGAGCGAAGAACTGCTGTATGGTCATCAGGCCTGTGGCCAGCATAAATGTTTGGTCGCGGTAATAACCGGAACGGAAGTCGCCGGGGCGGAAGGCTTTGGCCATGGCAATCTGGGCGATTTCCTTACCATCGCCGAAGATGCCAAACTTGGCTTTTCCGGTGAGCACCTCTTTTCGTCCCAGCAAGCTGGCTTCACGACTTTCGCAGGCGATGCGGTAGTCGTTCAGTACGGTGGACTTAAACTCCTCAAAACTGATGGCCTGATTGGTTTCTCCGGCGCTGCTGGCTGATGTGCTCATAATCCCGAAATTTCGGGCAAAGATAAGCGAAAGGCATCGTTGTTCGGCTTGGTGAATTGGAATGCCCACGAATCGTTAAGGGCATAAAAAAATCCGGCTTTGAACCGGATTTCAAGGACTATATTTTTGGCTTAGAGCAAACTGCCGAAGACCTTTTTGAGCAGGTTGGTTACTTGAGCTGCGGGGTCTTTCCGAATCTTCGCTTCTTCCTGACCGATGAGGGTGAAGAGTCCTTCGAGGGTTCGTTCGGTTACATATCGGTCGAGGTCGGGATTTTGCTTTTTCACCCCCGGGAGGCGATTGTATGCGGTAATGATGGGATTCCAGAAGCGGGTGAGCTCAACCTTTTGAATGGCGCGCTTCACGATGGGCGAAAAGCGGTTGGTGAGTTCGCCGGTGGTGCGGCCGCGGAGGTAGTTTGTCGCTGCATTGTCGCCACCACGAAGAATGTTCATCCCATCGGTGATCGACATGGTTTTAACCGCATTTACAAACACGGGCGCCGCTTCTTTGGAGGCTTCTTCGGCAGCGCGGTTGAGGGTCATCACGAAGCGGTCTACCTGAGAGCCCATCCCGATTTGGCGGGCTTTGTTTTCGACCACTTTGGCTTCTTTGGGGAAGGGGATTTTGATGAGGGGGTTTTTGAAAAATCCATCGCGAACCGCTGCTTTACCGGCTGCATTGTTTGATCCGATGGTGAGGGCTTCGCGGAGGCCGGAAACGATTTCGTCGTTAGAGAGCTTTCCGCCTTTATTTTGAGAGCTATTGCCGCCGGTAGCCTGATTGATGGCGTTGTTTGCTCGGCTGCGGATTGACTGGGCTTGCACCGCTGCAGATGAAATCAAGAGAGCCAGTGCCAGAAAAAGGAAGCGCTTCATAATTGGGGTAAAATTTAGTTTTGCGGATTAAAAATCATGCCACAATTTAGGGCTTAAGGTTAGCTTCGGCATTGGCTTTACGCGTACGTCGGGTCGCCGCGCGGGTGCGCAGAAGGTTGAGCGTTTCGACAATGAGCGAAAAGGCCATGGCCACGTATACGTAGTTTTTCAGGTGAATCTCTGGGAAGTTTTGCTCGAAATGCAGCGATTCCAAAATGAGTACTAAACCAATAGCAACCAGGAATACCAGGGCCAACATCTTGATGGTTTGATACTTATTGATAAAGTCGGAGACAACGCCGGCAAACGCAATCATGATGATGATGGCGATCACCACTGCGAGAATCATAATCACCAAATTGTCGGAGATGGCTACAGCGGTGAGGATGGAGTCGAAAGAGAAAACAATATCGAGCAATACAATCTGCACGATGGCTTTGGAGAAGCTCATGGCCGAAACGGATGAGTCGGTACCTGCATCGTCGTGATTAATCTTCTCGACAATTTCCATGATGGTCTTCACGGTCAGGAAAAGACCTCCGGCGAATAGAATGATATCGCGGCCCGAGGCCCCAAAGCTTCCAATGTAGAAGAGCGGATCTTTCAGACTGGCAATCCATGAAATCACCGAAAGAAGCATGATCCTGAAGAGGAGTGCGAGGCTTAAACCGATCATTCGGGCCCGCTTTTGCGCATGCTTCGGAAGTTTTCCGGCAACGATAGAGATGAAAATGATGTTATCGATACCTAAAACAATCTCGAGCAGGCTGAGTGAAAGCAGGGTAACAATGCCTTCAGGGGTTAAAAAGCCTTGCCAGGCAACGGGGTCGAAAAATCCCATGGTGAAACGAAGCGGTTTAAATGAGGCGACAAAATTAACCGAAAATGACACTTCAGGCCTGATGCCTCTATTTTTGTTTAGATTTGTCCGAATCGCTTTCAAATGCTCAAGAAATACGCTCTTCCTGCCCTGCTCATCACGGCCACCCTGGCCATCCTGCTCACAGTTTGGAATGCCCTTCTGCCGGATAGCGGCCTCAACACCTTAACGGGCGCTTTACGCTGGTTGGCGCTGGCATCGGGGCTGGCCTTCGCTTTAAGCCGGGCCTCGCTTACGGTTTGGATTGTGGTATTCATGGGGCTGGGTATACAGGTGGGCTACGATTTTCCGGAGGTAGCCGAACCCTTGAAGGTGTTTAGCGACATATTCCTAAGACTCATCAAAACCATTATTGCGCCCTTGCTCTTTGCCACGCTGGTGGTGGGTATAGCCGGTCATTCCAGCCTGAAACAGGTGGGCAGGATGGGACTAAAGGCCATCATTTATTTTGAGGTGGTAACGACCATTGCCCTATTCATTGGTTTGGCCGCCATCAACCTGAGTGAGGCCGGTGTGGGTTCATCGCTTTCGGCGGGAGCCAACGAAGTAAGCAAGGCGGAGAAGCTCTTGGAGCAGAAAGAAACACACGATGTAATTTTGGATATTTTCCCGGAGAACATCGCCAAATCGGTGGCCACCAATCAGGTTTTGCAGATTGTAGTGTTTAGCATTCTTTTCGGAATTGGATTGGCCATGGTGAAGGATGAGAAGAAGAAGCCCATGCTGGAGTTTGCCGAAAGCCTTTCGGAGGTGATGTTCAAGTTCACCCACATTGTAATGTACTTCGCCCCATTGGCCGTTGGTGGCGCCTTGGCCTACTCGGTGGCAACCATGGGCTTGGGCGTGTTAAAAGACCTGTTGATGTTGGTGTTTACGCTCTACGCAGCCCTCATTGCCTTCGTTTTACTGGTATTGGTGCCTATCGGTTTGCTGGTAAAGCTTCCCTTTCGACGATTCTTGCAAGCCATTTCAGAGCCTTTGTCGATCGCCTTTGCGACAGCCAGTTCAGAGGCTGCCTTACCCAAAGCCATGGAAAATCTTGAGGCGATGGGCATTCCGCGCAAGGTGGTGGCTTTTGTATTGCCAACAGGCTACAGCTTCAATCTGGATGGCACAACCTTGTACCTTTCGCTGGCCTCGGTATTTGTGGCCCAGGCTTGTGGCGTCGATTTAACGCTCTCGGAGCAAATTCAGATGTGTTTGATTTTGATGCTTACCTCGAAGGGCGTGGCGGGCATTCGGGGCGCTTCGTTCCTCATTTTGGTGAGTACGGTGGCATCGTTGGGATTAGACCCACAGAAGGCCTTTGCCATTTTAGCCATTGACGCGGTAATGGACATGGGGCGCACAACGGTGAATGTATTGGGCAACTG
>CANHCM010000233.1 GCA_947459155.1 Bacteroidota bacterium
ATTTATCTTCGACTGGCGCTAAACTTCCTGAGCAACAAGCCATTCCAGGTTCGATATTTTACCTCGGTGGCGGCAAAACGTCAATTTCAGACCTATTTCAATCAGGTGAAACCCGATCAGGTGTTTTGTCAGCTCGCCCGAATGGCCGAATACGTTCGATCGCTCCGCAATGTGCAAAAGGTGATCGATTATCAGGATGCTTTTTCCAAAGGACTCGAGCGCAGGCTGCACCATACTTCCTGGTTGAAGCGTTTTGTCATCCGCTTGGAATACAAGCGATTGCTGAAATATGAAGCCGATATCTTCGACGATTTTGACCAACACTTTATCATTTCCGCTCAGGATGCCGAACTGATTGGGCACCCACACCGCAGCCGTATCCGCATCTTACCCAATGGAGTGGATGTTGAGCATTACCGCCCCGAGCCTGTGGCCAAAACCATCGACTTGTTGTTTACCGGAAACATGCAGTATGAGCCCAATGTGAACTGCATACTTTACCTTGTAAAAGAGGTTTTGCCATTGTTGAAAGAAGAGTTTGGCCACATTCAGCTGGTGGCCGCCGGTAAAGATCCTGCGCGCGAACTGTATCGACTCAATGCTCGAAATCTTCATCTTACCGGCTGGGTTGAAGATTTAAGAAAGTATTACCGCCAATCGCGCATTTTCGTGGCTCCCATGCAAATCGGAATCGGTATGCAGAACAAAATCCTCGAAGCCATGTCGATGGGCATGCCCGTAATTACCAGCACCCTGGCCAATAACGCCATCGGAGCGAAGCACGGAAAAGAAATTTGGATTGCCGACACTCCGGCTAAAGTAGCCGAGGCCATCTCTTACTTACTCACCAACACCGAACTCGCGCTTCAGTTGGGTCAGAATGCCCGTGAGCTTATGCTTCGCCGCTACAGCTGGGCCGAACAAAACCGTCAACTGAATCGTTACTTGGAGCAGCCTGAGAAGGCCTCCGCACTCATACCATGAGCGAAATCCGTTTGAATACCATCGAAGAAGCCATTGCCGACCTGCAGCAAGGCAAAGCCATCATTGTTGTTGATGACGAAAACCGGGAAAATGAAGGCGACTTCATCTGCGCAGCGCGCTTTGCAACGCCCGAAATGGTAAACTTCATGAGCAAGCAGGGCAGAGGGCTCATTTGCGTAGCACTCACCGAAGAACGCTGCGCCGAACTCGATCTGCACATGATGGTGCAGAACAACACCTCATCGCACGAAACAGCATTCACCATTTCGGTCGACCTGCTCGGACATGGTTGCACTTCGGGAATTTCGGCCCACGACCGCTCGAAAACCATTTTGGCCCTGGTCAATCCAGAGATTAAGCCTTCTGACTTGGCGCGTCCCGGACACATCTTTCCGCTCAAGGCTAAGACTGGTGGCGTTTTGCGCAGGGCCGGTCACACCGAAGCGGCTGTAGATTTGAGCCGACTCTCCGGCTTTGAGCCCGCCGGTGTGCTGGTGGAAATTATGAATGAGGATGGCTCTATGGCTCGATTGCCTGAGCTTATGGAGTTGTCGGCCCGCGAAGGGTACAAGATTATCTCGATCGAAGAACTCATCAAGTACCGGCTTGAGCACGACAGCCTGATTCGGCGCGAAGTTGATGTTGAATTGCCTACCCAATGGGGAGATTTCAGCCTTGCCGCATTCACCCAAACCAATACCAACGAGCAGCATTTGGCCCTCATAAAAGGCAACTGGGAGCCCGGTGAGCCTATTCTTGTGCGGGTGCACTCCTCCTGCATGACCGGCGACATCTTCGGCTCCTGCCGCTGCGAATGCGGTCCGCAACTCCACGCCGCTATGGCGCTGATTGAACGGGAAGGTAAAGGAGTGATTGTTTACATGAATCAGGAAGGCCGTGGCATTGGTTTATTGAATAAACTGAAAGCCTACAAGCTTCAGGAAGAAGGACTTGATACAGTAGAAGCCAACCTGAAATTGGGTTTCCGCATGGATGAACGCGATTACGGCGTTGGAGCACAAATACTTAGAGATCTGGGTGTAAGTAAGCTGCGCTTGATGACCAACAACCCAACCAAGCGTGCCGGCTTGATTGGGTATGGGTTGGAGATTGTTGAAAATGTTCCCTTAGTTATTGAGGCCAATCCACACAACGCGAAGTATTTGGCCACCAAGCGCGACAAAATGGGTCACGCTTTTTAAACGCGTCTCACAGATTTTCCCTTTCTTTCCGGTATGGAACCCGGTTGGGAAATGCTGCTTTTATTGTTACTCGCACTTTTAGCCGAAGTGGCCGGAACCCTTGGTGGCTTCGGCTCCTCGATGCTGTTTGTGCCTCTTGCCGGACTTTTTCTGGAGTATCATTCGGTATTGGGTGTAACCGCATTGTTTCATGTGGGGAGTAACCTCAGCAAAATCGCACTGTTCAAGGATGGCATCGATCGAAAACTGGTGTTTCAGATCGGTCTGCCTTCGGTGCTGATGGTCATCGCCGGAGCCTGGCTTAGTCGTTATGCCAACGAAGTGGTGCTTTCATGGATTTTAGGCCTCTTTCTCGTTGTCTTCAGTGCTCTTTTGCTGAGTGGTCGATTGGGGGTAATTCCCGACAACAGCGCCACACGATATGCGGGCGGTTCGCTTTCAGGTTTTGCGGCCGGCTTGCTTGGAACGGGCGGTGCAATTCGCGGTTTACTGCTCAGTGCCTTGGTTTTACCCAAAACAGTATTCATTGCCACTTCGGCATTTATCGATCTCGCCATTGATGTAAGCCGATCGGTGGTGTATGTAGGAAGCGGATTTGTGCGTTGGAACGATTTGCCGCTGGTGGCCATGCTGTTGGTGCTGAGCTTTGTGGGCTCCTGGCTGGGCAAAAAGCTCCTCGATCGTATCCCGGAGCAACGATTTCAGCAAGTGGTGCTTTTGCTGATTCTTTTTACGGGGCTCTTCATCCTGATTAAAGCTGCCTTTTGGGCAGGCTAAAATTGTTAACAAACCAATACTTACCAACGAGTTTTTGTTGATGTTTTCTCCAATTTCAGGCTTGTGTATTCGTTATCTTTGCGCACATTTCCTGCAATCATTTAACCACACAGGAAGGGGAGGTTTACCATGAGTAAAATTATTGCGATTGCCAATCAGAAAGGCGGAGTAGGCAAGACTACCACTGCCATCAATCTGGCTGCGAGTCTTGCCATTCTCGAGCATAAGACTTTGATCATCGATGCCGATCCACAGGCCAATGCTACTTCAGGTATCGGCTTCGATCCACGGAACATCCGCAATAGCATTTATGAATGCATCATCAACGAGGCGGAACCGAAAGACATTATCCTGAGCACTTCAACTCCGAATCTCGACATTATTCCGGCGCACATCGATTTAGTCGGTGCCGAAATTGAGATGATCAACCTTCCCAATCGCGAGCACATGATGCGTAATGCCATCCAAAAGATTCGCGATCAGTACGAATTTATCATCATCGACTGCTCTCCATCGCTGGGTCTTATCACCGTGAATGCCCTCACCGCAGCCGATTCTGTCATCATTCCCGTACAATGCGAGTATTTCGCCCTCGAAGGACTCGGAAAGCTACTGAACACCATCAAAATCGTGCAGTCGCGCCTGAATCCTGAACTGGAAATCGAAGGTATATTGCTCACGATGTACGACAGCCGTTTGCGACTTTCTAACCAGGTGGTCGAAGAGGTGAAAACGCACTTCCAGCAAATGGTGTTCGATACAATAATCCAAAGGAACATCCGTTTAGGCGAGGCGCCAAGTTTCGGAGTTGCAGTGATTATGCACGATGCAGCCTCAAGTGGCGCCGTAAATTACCTCAACCTGGCCCGTGAAATCCTCCAGAAAAACGACCTCACCCGAATTCCGCTTACCGAAAAGGTAATCGACGATGTGAACAGCCGCTTTAACTGATCTCCCCTGAATGACCCAGCCTAAACGCAACGCCCTCGGTAAGGGACTCGGAGCCCTGCTAACCAGTCCCGATACAGATATTACCACCAAAGCCACATCCGGTAACGAATCCGGCCTGGCCGAATCTATCTCACGCATTCCGGTTTCGGCCATCGAAGCCAATCCCTTTCAACCACGCACCCACTTTGAACAGGAAGCCCTTCAGGAGTTAGCCGAATCCATCAAAGCACTCGGGTTGATTCAGCCGGTTACCGTGCGCAAACTGGGTTACGACAAGTACCAGCTTATTAGCGGAGAACGTCGCTTTAGAGCCTCTCAGCTGGCCGGTCTCACCGATATACCGGCATACATTCGCATCGCCAACGACCAGGCCATGCTCGAAATGGCCCTCGTAGAGAACATTCAGCGCGAAGAGCTCGATGCCATCGAAATTGGGCTGGCATACCAACGAATGATCGAAGAGCTGAGCCTCACCCAGGAAGAAATTGCCGATAAAGTAGCCAAGAAACGATCTACGGTTGCCAATTACTTGAGATTGTTGAGATTGCCTCCGGAAATACAATTGGGAATCCGAAGCC
>CANHCM010000234.1 GCA_947459155.1 Bacteroidota bacterium
GTAAACCATGCCTAAACCGGAACGCCCCAGCACCTTGATGTCGCGGCGCATCACCGGCTTCACGTAGCCGAGGTCCGACAGGGCAATGACTTTCTCCTTGGCCTGCGCGATGCGGCGCGATGGGTTGGTTACAATTTCGTCGCGGCCCTCAACAAAGATGCCCATATCCATGCCCTCGCGGGCCGACGTGGCCACCTTGGCCTGACCAATCTTCAGGAAGTTGTCGCGCAGCAGGTTAACCATGATGTCGCCTTCCTTGTAGGCATCAGAAGTACGGAGCACAAACTCTTTGGTGCCGCCTCCGGCCGGAATCAATCCAACCCCAAACTCCACCAGTCCGATATAGGTTTCGGCAGCTGCCACCACCGCATCGGCATGCATGTTCATCTCGCAGCCTCCGCCGAGCGTTAGCCCTTGGGGCGCCGTAACCACAGGCACTGCGGAGAAACGAATTTTCATTACGGTATTTTGGAAAGCGCGGATGGAGAAATCGATCTCTTCCCATTCTTGCTCAACAGCCATCATGAAAACCATGGCGAGATTGGCGCCAGCCGAGAAATTCGGGGCGTCGGAGGCGATTACCAGTCCGCGGAAGTCCTTCTCAGCAATATCGATTGCCTTCTGAACACCCTGTAAAACCTCCGTTCCAATCGAATTCATCTTGGTGTGAAACTCCAGGTTTAGCACCCCGTCGCCGAGGTCGGTGAGCGTAGTGCCCGGGTTTCTCCAAACTGTATTGCTTGGGCGGATGTGGTCGAGAATGATGAAGGACTCGTAGCCCGGAATGCCTTTGTACGATTTCGAAGGCAGGTCGTAGTAGAGCTTTTTGCCTCCTTCGATCTTGTAGAAGCTGGTGTTTCCGGCGGCGAGCATTTCATCGACCCAGTCTGCATAGGCGATACCGGCCGCTTTCATCTGACTTACCGTCTTGCTCAGGTCGGTGGCGTCCCAGCTTTCGAAAGGACCCAATTCCCAGCCGAAGCCGGCCTTCAGGGCTTCATCGATGCGGTACAGCTCGTCGGCAATTTCAGGAATGCGGAACGAGACGTAGGAAAAAAGTGCGAAGAAGTTGCGTCGGTAGAATTCGCCCGCCTGATCTTTTCCGTTGATGAGCACCTTGTAGCGCTCACGGAGGTTTTCAATCGGCTTGGTCTGCTCCAGCGTGGCGAACTTCACCTTTTGTTGGGGACGGTATTCAAGGGTTTGTAGGTCGAGGGCCAGGATTTCCGATTTGCCATCCCCCGCTTTTACCTTTTTGTAAAAGCCCTGACCGGATTTATCGCCCAGCCAGCGGTTCTCATTCATTTTCAGGATGTAGTCGGGCAGCTCGAACCAGGCTTTGGCTTCGTCGGTTGGACAGTTTTCTTTGAGTCCGCGGGCTACATTCACCAGCGTATCGAGGCCTACAACGTCGGTGGTGCGGAAGGTGGCCGATTTGGGGCGACCGAGCACCGGGCCTGTGAGTTTGTCGACTTGCTCAACGCTTAATCCCATTTCGCGCACCGAATGGAAGAGGTAGAGAATGCTGAACACCCCGATTCTGTTGGCAATGAAGGCCGGCGTGTCTTTGCAGAGCACCGTGGTTTTCCCCAGAAAGCGGTCGCCGTAGTGCATGAGGAAATCGACCACTTCGCTTGCGGTTTCGGGTGTGGGTATGATTTCGAGCAGGCGCAGGTAGCGCGGCGGATTGAAGAAGTGGGTTCCGCAGAAGTGCTTGCGGAAGTCGTCGGAGCGCCCTTCGGCCATCATGCGGATGGGAATTCCTGAGGTATTAGAGGTGATGAGCGTTCCCGGCTTGCGGTATTGCTCAACGCGTTCGAACAGGCTGCGCTTGATGTCGAGCCGTTCCACCACCACTTCGATAATCCAGTCGCAGGAAGCAATGTCTTTGAGGTTATCGTCGAAATTTCCGGTTTTGATGCGCTTGGCCACATCGGCATTGTAAACGGGCGAAGGGTTCGATTTGAGGGCAAAAGCGAGGGCTTCGTTTACAATTTTATTGCGGAAGGCCGGCTGGGTGGCCAAAGCCTGATCGGCATCGGGTGGGAGAGAGGGCACAATGTCGAGCAGCAGCACGTCGACGCCGATGTTGGCGAAGTGACAAGCAATGCGCGAGCCCATAACGCCTGAGCCCAGTACAGCAACTTTGCGGATGTGTCGGTTCATATTTTTTCGGATTTACCGTTTTCAGAAACAAGGAGTATATGTTGAATAACTTCGAAGAAAACCGAAAGTTTTTCAGGAGCTATTTTATTGCGCACCAGGTGGTTAAATTGAAGCACGGCATTTCGGGCCGCCTCACGCTTCGCCTTTCCGAGCTGGGTGAGAAAAATGCGTACAAGGCGCTTATCTGTTGGGTCGGCCTGTCGGTAAATAATGCCGGCCTCTTCCAGGTTCTTGAGTGTTCGGGTGAGTGATCGGGTTTCAAGTCCAATCAATGGGGCGATTTTCGTGGCCGGCGTGCCTTTCTCCACGTCGATGTTCAGCAGCACAAAACCCACCGATGTGGTCGAATTGTGCTTTGCCGCCTCCAGATTGTACATCCGGTAGATGGCATGCCAGGCAGTCTTAATGTTGTAACAGACAGTCTCTTCGGCTTTCATCGTATGCAAACCTAAACGATAATTTGTTATGCATGCATACCTTTTTCGTTAAAATTTGTTAAAACCCATGTGGAGATCTCCCTTGCTGCATAGTTCCACAGGCCGTATTCCTTTTGCGGGTTCGCTAACTCGCCTTTGTGCCTACGACTTTTAACAAAGCTTGATTTTTGGGCGTTGCCGCGGTTCGGTTTTTCGTCAACACCTCAGCCCATCGGCCGCGGCCGCGCTTTCCACTGCAAGTCCTCGCCCGGTCCGCTACGCTCCCCGCGCTGTGGGCTTTTCGTTGCAATCGCTAACTCTGGGTTTATACTAAATTGTAAGCACGTCGTTATTTAACACCTTCATGAACGATGAAGCGTTGTAAATTCTGTAAAAGTGCCTACCGAAGTCTAATGAGAAGGATCTACCTTGAAAGTTCAAAGACTTGGTCTTACCGAAAGTGTATCGTCTCTCCTGCGGAGAGAGAGGCGAGAGAGAGGTAAATTCAGCGTGAGTTTGAGAGCGAGTGTGATTCACGCCAATGATGAAATCTCCCATATCAATAAATCCCGTTTGACCACTACAGTCTAAAGACTCCAGACCCCAGACTTTCGGCTACACCGTTTCAAGGGCTTCTTCGTACACGCTTTCGCCATGTTGCGAGAGGTCGAGGCCGAGCGCTTCGTGCTTTTCGCTCACCCTAATTCGGGTAATGAAGTTGGTTAGCACATACAATCCGTATGATACCACGAAGGTGAAAATGAGCACAATAGCCAGTCCGAGCAAGTGGTAAAGAAAGGTGGTGGTTTGTCCGGAGGTAAGACCTACTTCTTTGGCAAACACTGCGGTAAGAAGCATGCCGGTGATACCGCCAACGCCGTGACAGGGAAATACATCGAGGGTATCGTCGATGGCGCCGGAGTTGTTTTTCCAATGCACTGCGTAATTGCTCACGATGGCCGCAATACAGCCGATCAGGAGCGATGGCCGGAACGATACGAATCCCGCCGCAGGCGTTATAGCTACGAGTCCGACCACGGCACCCACACAAGCACCTAATGCGGAAGGTTTTTTACCACGGATGGCTTCGAAGATCATCCAGGTGATCATGGCCGAAGCGCTGGCCAGATTGGTATTCACAAAAGCCTCGATGGCCAGGGTGTTGCTTCCAAGGGCAGAGCCGGCGTTGAAACCAAACCAGCCGAACCAGAGCAGTCCGGTGCCCAGCATCACGTAAGGCACGTTGGGCGTGCTGATTTCACGGCTGAGCTGTTTGCGGGGACCCAGAAAGAGCGATCCGGCGAGCGCAGCAACCCCGGCCGAAATGTGAACGACTGTTCCTCCGGCGAAGTCGAGCACGCCCCATTTGCGCAGGAATCCTTCCGGATGCCACGTCCAATGAGCCAGTGGGCAATACACGAAGAGGCAAAAGAGCACCATAAAAACCAGGTAACCCCAAAAGCGAACACGTTCGGCCATAGAGCCGGTAATGAGTGCCGGGGTGATGATGGCAAATTTCAGCTGAAAGGCTGCGAATAAAATGAAGGGTATGCCGGGCGAAAGCAGGGCTTCGGGCGCGGTTCCCACATTGTCCATCATGAAATAGGTAAACGGGTTGCCGATGAAACCGCCAATGCTCTCCCCAAAGGCCAGCGAGAAGCCCACAGAATACCACACCAGGCTAATCATTCCTAAGGCGACAAAACTCTGGAGTAGGGTAGAGATGATATTTTTGGGTTTCACCATGCCACCGTAAAAAAAGCTCAGTCCGGGTGTCATAATCAACACCATGGCGCTGGCGGTAAGCATCCAGGCGAGGTCGCCGGCGTTGAAGGCCCCTTCTTCGGCCAAGGGATGATGCGATGGGTAAAAGGCTGCAAATGAGCAGATCAGAAAAAC
>CANHCM010000235.1 GCA_947459155.1 Bacteroidota bacterium
ACAACCCGTCTGTGGGGGAAATTCCCTGGCAAGCCGCTATGGTGCTCGCTTTCGGAGTGCTGATGTTTGCCTCACTAAGTCTCTCGAAAGGCTGGATGTATGGCTGTGGTTTACTGTTGGTGTGGTCGGGATTTAACCACTTGCAATTTTCGGAACGAGAGGCAGTGAATGCTTTTGCACGTAAAATAGAAGGTTCGGAGCGGGTGGCCGGCAATAGCGGAACTTTCCTTCTGGCCCTGAAGACGAAGGCACAGGTGATGCATTTTCCGGATAAGTCGGAAGGAAGGCCGGCGCCCGAGCTGTTGGCCGGTGTGAGCACGAGCGATATGGACTCTACGGCATTGATGAATACCTTTGGTGAATTGTGCAAAAGCTATCGGCTACACTGCAAGTCGGAGCCGCCGATGCGTCTTTGGAATGGGAGGTCGCAAGCCCTCATTTTCGATTGTCGTGTGAAACCATGATTTTGCATCTTTGCTGTTCATGAAGAAAATCGGGATTTATCTTTTGCTTGTGCTTCTGAGCCATTCGTGCAAGAAAGAAAAGAAGGGCTGCACCGATGCTGAGGCCATCAACTATAATACTGAGGCGAGCAGCGACGATGGCACCTGCACTTACGAGCGCGACGTTTACATAGGCGTGTACGATGCCATTAAAACCTGCGGAATATTTGATTCCGACTCCTCGATGGTTTTCCAGATTTCCAGATCGCCCGATGCCGGAAACCGGATTCTGCTTGAAGAATTTCCAGAAACAGGGGGTATCCTCTATGCCAATGTCGATTTGAGCGATGTAAATAAAATTATTATTCCCAACCAAACCCTCGAAAATGCCCTCGATGTTTCACAGGTTTCGGGTACAGGTACCTTGTCGGGATCGTCGTTAAACCTGAAGATTTATCGAATCGACGCGAGCAATACCCTGGATTCTTGTTCCATTGAAGCAACTCGCCGGTAACCCGATACTATTTTTGACGTAACACTCAGTGAGACGCTTTAAACCAAATTTCTTTTTACATTTGCGTTCCGCCATAAATATGCTATCCACTTCTACCAAATTCATCTTAAGCGCGATTGCAGTGTCGTCCTTCCTATTCCTGGGCTCCTGCGATAAGAAAGGAGGCTGTACAGATGTGCGCGCAGAGAATTTCGACCCGACCGCAGAGGAGGAAGATGGCTCATGCATTTCGCAAAGGGAGAAGTTTATCGGTGTTTACCAAGGCAACGTGCTGTGTATTCAGCCGCCAAACGGAACCTTTCAAAGTGAAGTGAGGGCCGCAAACGACAATTTGAACGACATCTTTATCGATAATTTGGGCGGTCGATTTGAAAATCCAACCCGGGCAACTATCGACCGGAATACGATTACAATCGCCCGTCAAGACCCTGATGCCGTTGGTTTTTATGTAACCGGGTCGGGCAATATTGTAGGTAATGTGATTACCATCTCCTTCGAGACACAGTCGGCCGGTGTTACCAACGCCTGCGTGTACACCATGGAGAAGTAGCGTTAGCGCTCTCAAACGGGGTATCTCCCGGCTTAAGCTGAATTCCTCTTACAATGATGTAGGTAAATTATTTCATTTCCAGCGTGAAGTTGACGATGGAAGTTGAATTCTAATGCTGATTTCGGTTATTGCAACTTTAGCAAATGGCCCTCATTGAGCACCGAGGCTCTGGTTTTGGGGTTCCCAAAGTTCATGGTGAGTAAGGTTACCGCGTAGTGCGGCGATTTAAACACAGACTCAACCAGAAAGCCTGCCTCTTCCAATTTGACTTTTCCCTCAAGTTGGGTGTAAACATATATCGGCTCTCCGGGCTTTAAGGCCGATTTGAGGTTTTCAATATTGGCTTCCTGCTGAACATGGCCCGTGTAAACATCGAGTGCGCGCCCATTACAGTCGAAAACATAAAGGCGATTGAGGGGAATTCCGTTTTCAAGCGCGTAACGGCCGGCATGGGCCGACGATTGGTATTTTAATATGGATGGATAAAAGTGCGTGGCCAGTAAAATGTTGATGCTCAGCGAAGACGATAGCGATACCAGGAGCCAGCGGGAATCGAATGGAATCTTCCGGCGAAAGCCAAACAGGAGGTAGCCCAGCAGGCCCAAGGCTCCAACCAGCATCAAAATTGGGTTTTCGAGGGGGAAAAAGTACACGAAAATCAATCCGCCAAAAGCCCAGCACCCGAACAAGACGATCATCTGAATGGTAATGAGCGTCGATTTTAGTTTTTCGGCTTTCGATTCAGCCAGCTCAGCGAAGTATTGAGCGGTGAAAATTGCAGCAAAGGGAAAGGTAACGTAGATGTAGTGTGGTAGCTTGTATTTCGAGAGTGATAATGCGATGAAGGGTAAAAGAAAGCCGCCAAGGCTTATCCATTCGTTTCGGCTTAAGCGAAAGGGCACCGTTTTATTTCCCAAGCTGCCAATGACCCTTAAAAGTGCGGCAACAAGCAACACCGACCATGGTAAAAACGACCAGGCCATGTTGTGCACAAAAAACAGGGGACCGGTGTCGTTTTTCCAAACGTTTTCTCCGGTGATGCGCCCGAAGCTTTGTTCCCAGAAGAAAAAGCGAATTCCCGAAACTCCCGTTCGGCCATTCACCATAGTATTGGGTTGCGCATCAAACTGGGTGTAAAGTCCGTACAACATCGGACTTAATACAACAAGGCTAACAGCCAAGCCGGCCAGCCATTGCCAGCGCAGGAGGTTCTTCCATTCGCCCTTGAGCAGAATATGCGTACCGAGCGCTGCTGCCGGTGCCACTAATGCCATCGGGCCTTTGGCCAGCATACCAATTCCAATGCAGGCAAATCCGCCCATCCACCAATAGGCTTTACGGTTGCCGTAGAGGAATTCGGCGAGCATCCAAACGGCGGTAATTACGCTGTTGGTCAGGTAAGTATCGGTTCGAATATCGTTGTTAAAGTGGAAGTAGCCTTGCGAGGTGGCCAGCATCAAAGCGGCTAAGCGTGCCGTTTGGCCATTGTAGAACAAGGCCGCAAGCCGGTATGTGGCGTACCATCCAACAATTGAAAATAGAATACTAGGCAGCTTAAAGGCGAATTCGGAACTTCCGAAAACGCTAAAGAAAAGGCCAGAGATCCAGAAAATGAACGGGGGCTTGTCTAAGTAGGGTTTACCCCGATCGGTAAATTCAAGCCAGTTTCCACGCTGCAGCATTTCGTTGGTCATGGAGAAATACTGAGCCGAATCAACCTCCATCACATCAACAGGAATGGCCAGAAGATAGATGAAAGCCACAAGGCCGAATAAAAAGAGCGGGTGACTAAGCAGGCGGTTAAGCATGAGAAGAGCGTTCCGACAAGGGGCAAAAAAAATGGGTAAGTTACTTACATCGCACCGCTCAACCATCTACCCTTGCTATCTTCCGATCCTGGGGGAGTTCAACAGGAGCTGGTCGTATAAGACTTACCCGCTGCAAATGTAGTGATTCTCACTCACCGCGCTATAAAAAATTGCGGTCAGCGAAAAAGTATATAAAGTGTTAAATTTCAGGGTTTAAGCCAAATGTCCACAAACACCGGAAGGTGGTCGCTAAACCCGCCCAGGTATTTTTTACCGGCATACGTGCGCTTGGTTTGCCAGTTTCCGTACTTCTCGTTTTTCTCCACGAGGAAGTCGGGGCGGTAAACTTTAGCTGCCTTGTAATAGGTTTTCAAGCCCGACTGACCTTTGATGAGCGCTTCGGAAACAATCACCTGATCGAGGAAGCCCCATTCGCCTTTGTAGGTATGCGAGCCCCATTCCTTGGTTTGTTGCCAGGCCACGAGGTTAAACAGGTCGCCACTGGGAACAGTAGTGTCGGCTTCGGCCATTAGCTCTTCGCGAATGCTTTTGTCGTTGGGGTAATCGTTAAAATCGCCTACCAACACAATATTGGCTGCTTTTTCGTTTTGCTGGATAGAGTCGGTAAGTCGTTTTGCGGTCTTGGCCGCCACAAGTCGTTTGGCTTCAGTTTCAGCCTGTCCGCCCGAACGGCTTGGCCAATGGTTCACCAAAATGTGCAGCTTACTTTTATTGGGAAGCTCACCTTTTACATAAAGGATGTCGCGGGTAGGTTTGTCGCCATCACCCGGAATAACTACCGGGTATTTACCCATTTTCATTGGAGCGAATCGGTTTTTTCGATAAATCAGTCCAACATCAATACCGCGTTTGTCGGGCGAGTCGTAATGAATTACGCTATACCCGGCTTTGGAAAGCGCTGTTTTTTGAATGAGTAAATCAATCACCCTTCGATTTTCTACTTCGGCAAAACCCACCACATCGGGGAGATCTTTTCCGCCCACGCTTAAAATTACACGGGCAATATTGTCGAGCTTTTGCTGAAAACGCTCGGGCGTCCATTGCGACTCCGACCCGGGAAGGTATTCCTGATCATCAATCAATGGGTCGTCGATTACGTCGAAGAGGTTCTCAACATTGTAAAACATCACCCGAAAG
>CANHCM010000236.1 GCA_947459155.1 Bacteroidota bacterium
ATGGGGCAACGGCTCGTTACACAATCGGTTATGGGAGAAAGTAGTACCTTAGATTTAGGTTCGTTTTCGGCGGGGATTTATTTTCTGCAATTCACCGATACAAACGGTTCAGTGTCTACCCAAAAGATTTTGTTGGAATAAGGCAAAATTGTTTTTCCAAGTCGGAATTGCGATTTGCAATCAAGGCTTCCATGCTGGTTTACGCATTATATTTCACCGAAATCAGGGCTTCGCCCCTTGCGCTTGATTAAGAGGGTGTTTTTCGCACGGTTAGGATTATGTCACTCCTCCGGGGTTTTTAGCTGAGCTTAGTGTGCTTGGGTTACAATCATTTCACCCCTTCGGGGTTTGGGTTTTCCGGTTGCTTCGTTTTTCTATGAATAGGTCGGGGCGCTGCCCCTTGGTTGGTGAAAAAATGAAGATGCGCGCTTTGAACAAAAAATAAAAAACGAAATAAAAATAACAAATGCAGAAAAAAATAAAATAAACAGAGGAAAATGTTCATAGCAGGGTGCAGCTTGCGAAGCTGAGCGGAATTGCAAATTCCGCTTAACCGCTCTGGGTGGGCTGCGCGTTACCTTTTGAAAGACGAAACCTCCGTTGAGCGCAATTTGTAATTGCGCTCCATACTTCGCTAAAACTCCACTGTTACCGTGAACTCAGTCTAAAGACTCAGTACCCAAGACTTCAGACTTTCTCTCCGTTGAGCGCAATTTGTAATTGCGCTCCATACTTCGGTAAAACTCCACTGCTACCGTGAACTCAGTCTAAAGACTAAAGACTCAGGACTTCAGACTCATACTCAAATTCCGCTTAACTGCTCATGGTGGGCCGAGCGTTACCAATTAAAAATGCAAGCTCAAGCCTTACGGGAACAAACGCAATACAACTAGTCTTAAGTCCTTAGTCCTGAGTCTGAAGTCGGGTTTTGGATACCATCAGGGTTACGTGGTGGTACAACGTATTACGTAATTCGTATTTCGTAGATTATCATTTGAATACTGGAACAACCTGGAAGCTGATGGAAAAGGGAGTTTTTAAGGGGTTGGGTCAGTGGTAAATAATGAATTCAAAATCTCAAGTGTTTTCGTCATCAAAATTCGGCTCCGGCGGAGTGTGCGGTAGCACTTGGAAACGAAACCCCAAGCCTTACGTGATCAAGCGCAATACGTTGTACGCAGTACGTTATACGTTCCAAAAACAACGTTCCCCCAAATGTTACCGAAAACAAAGTCTAAAGACTAAAGACTCAGGACTTCAGACTTTCTCTCCGACAATTTGTGCGGTTATATAACGAATTCGCCCGACTGCCTTGGCTTTGGTATGTGCAAAGGCTGTCGGGCGAAAGAGAATTTACTCGATTACGAAACCGAAATTAACGATCGGCAATATTTACGTAATTGCGCTTGGTGGCGCCGGTATATACCTGTCGTGGACGAGCGATCGGCTCTTTGTTGCCGATCATTTCGCGCCACTGAGCAATCCAACCGGGCAATCGGCCTAAAGCGAACATCACCGTGAACATGTCGGTTGGGATACCCATCGCCTTGTAAATGATGCCCGAGTAAAAGTCGACGTTCGGGTAAAGTTTGCGCTCCACAAAATACGGATCGCTCAAGGCGGCTTCTTCGAGTTGTTTGGCAATGTCGAGCAGCGGATCGCTCACGCCCAGCTTGTTGAGCATCTGGTCGCAGGCGTTTTTGATGATGGAAGCCCGTGGGTCGAAATTCTTGTACACCCGGTGGCCAAAGCCCATGAGGCGGAAACCGTCGTTTTTGTCCTTGGCCTTGTCGATAAACTTGCGCACGTTGCCGCCATCGTCGCGGATTTGCTCCAACATCTCAATTACTGCCTGGTTTGCCCCTCCATGCAGCGGGCCCCACAAAGCACAGATACCGGCCGAAATGGAAGCATACAGGTTGGCTTGCGACGAACCTACCATGCGCACAGTTGAGGTGGAGCAGTTCTGCTCATGGTCGGCATGCAAAATCAACAGCTTGTCGAGCGCATTCACAATCACCGGATCTACCTCATACTCCTCGGTGGGCATGGCGAACATCATGTAGAGGAAGTTCTCCACGTAGTTGAGCGAGTTGCGCGGATACATGACCGGATGCCCTACAGAATTTTTGTAGGCCCAAGCCGCAATGGTGCTGAATTTGGCCAAAAGCCTCACTATGGTAAGGTCGATGGCTTCTTGTCCGCGATTCGGGTTGAGCGACTCGGGGTAAAAGGTCGATAGCGAGCAGGTAATCGAGGCCACAACACCCATTGGATGCGCCTTGGCCGGGTAAGCCTCATAGAACCGCTTCATGTCCTCATGAATGAGGGTATGTCGGGTGATAGACGTTGAAAAACGCTCCAGTTGCTCTTTGTTAGGCAGTTCGCCATAAATGAGCAGATAGGCCACCTCGATAAAGGTCGATTTTTCGGCCAGCTGCTCGATAGGGTAGCCCCGGTAGCGCAAAATACCAGCTTCGCCATCGAGAAAGGTAATGTTGGAAGTGGTGGCTCCGGTGTTTTTATAACCGGTATCGAGGGTGATTAATCCGGTTTGCTGACGAAGGTTTTGAATGTCGATGGCCGACTCTTGTTCGGTGCCGGTGGTTACCGGAATGTCGTATGATTTACCCTCATATTGAAGGTTGGCGGAAGAACTCATGGTTGATTTGATTTTGTTGCCGTGCAAGGTACAAAAGCAGGTGTTTTAACGCGGCGAAAATCTGGAATTATCACTTGTTTCCCGACCTCGCTTTGGCCTGAACAAAGGTGTAGCGGAAAGAGGCATCAGGCTGTAAGTGAAGGTTTAGCAGGTGCTCGCGGCTGAGGCGATGCTGTTCTTCGTTGATGTAACCACCTTTCAGCAATGGCTCCGAGGCACTGTTGATGAGTCGCCACCAGTAAGCGCAAAAGTCTTTGAGTCGCTCAGTATTGTGATGCCCGTAATGCATCGGGTGAGGCAGCACCTGAATGTTTTCGAAACCTGCCGATTGCAACAGCTGTTCGAGTTCTTGTCCGATAAAGGGCCAACCATGCAGGTGCAGCTGGAGGCGATTATAGCCCTCCCAATACGCGTCGAGTGCAGCGGATTGAGGCGCCACAGTGAGGCTGCTGTTTTCAACTTCGGTGAGGAAAATGTGGGCCTCGGGTTTCAGGTTGCGCCGGATGTTTCGGAGGATGGCAGCAGGCTCGGCCGCATGCTCAAGCATCCAGCAGCAAAAGGCGGCGTCGGCCTTTTCTTCCGACTGGAAATGCAAAAGATCGGCTTGCACGAAGCGCACCCGATGTTGTAAATCCTGAGGCAGCTGCTGGCGGGCCACTTCGAGTTCTTCGGCAGAGCGGTCGATGGCTGTGATGTGAAGCCGGGGGAAGCGCTCAAGCAGGATTCGGGTTTGTGCACCAACGCCACAGCCCATTTCGAGCAGATGACTGCAGTGTGTTAAATCGATGAATGGATACACCTCCTGCTCCAGAAAACGGGCCTGATGCAGCAAGCGTTCGTATTCGGTTTGCACGTATCCGTGGAGGTATTCGCTCATGTCATCAGGCTTTGCCGGCAAAATTAAACAGGCAGCCGAACAATCCTGCTACTTTTGCCTTTCCCTTTTGCTATGAAAGCCATCCTGAGGCCTCTGGCCAACCTTACGTTTATTTTTACCTTTTTAGTCATTCTGGCCGGCAGCGTGGTGCGCATTACCGGCTCGGGCATGGGCTGCCCCGACTGGCCGAAGTGCTTTGGCTATTACATTCCGCCTACCGATCCCGATCAGGTGAATTACCACGTTGGGCAGGAATACAAAAAGGGCATGATGGTGATTGTAAACGATACGCTTTGGCGGGCAAAATCGGGCTTTGTGGCGCAACAGGAGTTCGACCGTGGCCTTTGGGAGAAATACCCGAAACACGATTATGCCGAATTTATCGTGTACCAAACCTGGGTAGAATACATCAATCGCTTGCTGGGTGCGGTGTTGGGACTGTTCGTGCTGGGCTGTTTTGTTTCCTCACTGTTTTGGTGGCGAACCGACAAGCTTTTGCCGCTCTACGCCTTTGCCCTCCTGTTTTTAACGGGCTTTCAGGCCTGGCTGGGTAAATTGGTGGTGGATGGCAACCTGATTCCCCAATCGATTAGCATTCACATGCTGGCGGCTCTGCTCTTGCTGGTTTTTGCGCAGTTCATACTCATGCGGCTTAGGGTTCATGCCGGAAACGCAACACCTTTGGCGCGGAATATTCGGCTTTTGAGTGGCGCGGCGCTCTTACTCACGGTATTGCAAGTGCTGGTTGGCACTCAGGTGCGCGAAGAAATCGATGTTTTAGCCAAAATGCTGGGCAGCGATCAACGCGATTTATGGGTGGATGGCCTCTCGTCGGTTTTTACGCTTCACAAAAGTGCTTCATTGATGGTGTTGGCCCTGAATGGCTTCCTGATTTATCAGGTGTTACACACAGCGAACGA
>CANHCM010000237.1 GCA_947459155.1 Bacteroidota bacterium
CGAGCGGATTCAAACCCTGCTCAGTCAATCGAACATTCACTGGGAGCCTCTTCCTTACACCGCAAAACCACCAGTGCTCTCAACCCTACTTGACCTGTGGAGAATGCGTCGCCGCTCAAAACACCTCATCGAGCAACACCAAATTCAACTGGTGCACTGCCGCAGCTATATATCTGCACTAGTGGGTTTGGGCATGAAACGAAAAAAAGGAACCCGCTTTCTGTTCGATATGCGCGGTTTCTGGGCCGATGAGCGCATCGATGGCAATATCTGGAAACTGAGCAACCCGATTTTCAAAACCATTTACCGCTTCTTCAAACGCAAAGAGCGCGAATTTCTCCTCGAAGCCGATGCCGTGGTTTCGCTCACCCACAACGCCGCTCAGGAAATTCACAGTTGGCCCGGCATGCAGCAGGTGCCCATCACCGTAATTCCCTGCTGCGCCGATTTAGACCATTACCGCTCCGGCGAATCGCACAAACAACGCTGGGCCGCCGAACTCAACATTGCACCCAACCAATTCGTGCTCTCCTACCTTGGCTCGCTGGGCACCTGGTATATGCTTCCCGAAATGCTCGATTTTTTCAGAGAACTCCTGAAAGTCAAGCCCGAGGCCCTGTTTCTCATCATCACGCCCGACAAGCCCGAACACATTCGCAGCCAGGCCCAGATCGCTGAAATACCGCTTGAGTCGCTCCGCATTATTTCCGCCCAACGCAACGACGTGCCGGCCATCGCAGCCCTAAGCCAACTCTCCATCTTTTTCATCAAACCCAGCTACTCCAAAAAGGCCTCCTCGCCAACCAAAATGGGCGAACTCATGGCCGCCGGAATTCCGCTGGTGGTGAACGCCGGCGTGGGCGATGTAGACCGAATCCTCGCCGATGGCGGTAATGGACTGGTCGTTCATGAATTTTCCGCCCACGAATACCAAAAAGCACTGACATCGCTCGACACTGTGCTAAAGGCCGACCGCAACCGAAACAGCCAATGCGCCGAACGATGGTACTCCCTTCAGGAAGGGGTTAAACGCTACCGCGCAATCTACCAACAGCTTGAGGCTAAACCTTAATTTGAGCCCTCCGAAAAACAATCAATGAACTGGCTGTAAAGGCTTTAATCGCATTATCGCCAATTGAATGCAAGGGTTTTGGGTATCGTTTTTTACGATTTGGAAGCGGCAAAACAGTTTCAACTGAACGCATTTTCTGAGACGGGAATACCGCATCTTCTGCATTTCCAGCTTTTTCAGCAGGTCCTAAGCGTGGTGATAAGGGTGATTGTTCAAAATGGTCAAGGCCCGGTACAACTGCTCCATAAATATCAGACGCACAAGCTGATGGCTAAAGGTCATCTCCGACAAAGCCACCTGATGCTGAGCCCGGGCATACACTTCGGCCGAAAATCCATAGGCGCCGCCAATCACGAAACACAAACTCCGGCTCGAGTGCACAAACTGCTTCTCCAGAAAGCGTGCAAAGCCTTCTGAATCAAAGCGTTTACCGCGCTCATCCAATAAAACCAGAATGTCATCCGGCTTTAGCCGCGCCAGAATCAGCTCGCCCTCCTTCTCCTTCACCTGCTCGCGCCGCAAATGCTGGTTGTCGCGCAGCACCGGAATCGTCTCCGTTTCAAAGCCCACAAACGGCTTGATGCGCTTTTCGTACACGCCAATGCCCTCCTGCAAATAGGCCTCGGTCGTCTTTCCAATCTGAATGAGCCGCACTTTCACCCTGCAAAGAACGGAAATCGGGGCTTTTTCTGCGACTCCTTTTTTCAGGGCGCCTGCCTTTACGGAGCCTCAATTCCACCGCAGCCTTACGTTCAGGCACTGCGCCATTCGCCTGTAGCCCCAATGCGCTCCGCTTTCGGGGGCTGCCGGCTGCTGTCGCTGGCGCAAACCCTCCAACCACCCCAACATCAATCTGCCGCGGCCACACGGGCATCGATAGAAACCCTAAAATTCCTCTACATTCACACCGTTAATTCCAAAGCCTTGGCTCTATTTTTGCGGGCGGCCTGCGCATCGTCATGAAGTTTTTTCTGACCCTTTTATTGATTCTTCCCTTACATCTGAGCGCAGCCCCACGCGACATCAGTGCCGATATTGCTGCGTCTATTCGCATCGGCAGTGCCCGCGAGCTCGCACGTTACTTCGGCAATTCTGTCGACCTTACCGTTACCGGAAAACAGGAAATGTACAGCCGCGCCCAGGCCGAACAAGTCATCCGCGGCTTTTTTGCCAAACACCCACCGGTTTCATTCGTGCTCCGGCACCGATCGCCGCCCACCGCTACCAATCCATACGGAATCGGCACATACCTGAGTACTCACAAACAAAAATTCAGGATTTACTTCCTCATCCGGAAAATCGGAAACCAACAATTCATTCAGCAACTGTCCATTGAATACGAAACCTGAACCCCTCGCCTCAGCCAACCATTTGATTGAAGAACTCATTGCGCTGTCCGTTAAAGAAGACCTTGGCGATGGCGATCACAGCAGCCTGGCCTGCATCCCCGAAAACCAACAAAGCAAGGCCAAACTACTGGTCAAAGAAGCAGGCATCCTCAGCGGCGTTGAAATAGCCCAACGCGTTGCCGCACAGATCGATCCGGCACTCAGGCTGGATTTGAAACTCCACGACGGAAATCCCATTCAACCCGGCGATATCGCCTTTTACATCGAAGGTCCCGCTCGCTCCATTCTTGCCGCCGAGCGCCTCATACTCAACATTATGCAACGCATGAGCGGCATCGCCACCCAAACCCAAAAATGGGTGGAGCTCATCCGCGGTACCCGCGCACAACTGCTCGACACCCGCAAAACAGCTCCAGGAATGCGGATTTTGGAGAAAATGGCCGTGGTTCATGGTGGCGCGCAAAACCACCGCATGGGGCTCTACGATATGATCATGCTCAAAGACAATCACATCGACTACGCAGGAGGTATCGTTCCAGCCATCCAGAAAACCCACGAATACCTAAAGCATACCGGCAAATCGCTGAAAATCGAGATCGAAGCCCGCAGCCTGAGCGACGTGGAACAAATCGTCAATCACGGCGGCGTGCACCGCATCATGCTCGATAACTTTAGTCCTGCAGCCATCCGCGAAGCGCTACCCATCATTGGCAACCAATACGAAACCGAAGCCTCCGGTGGCATTCGCGAAAATAACCTGCGTGAGTATGCCGAAACCGGCGTGCAGTTTATCAGTGTAGGCGCCCTCACCCATCAGGTTAAAAGCCTCGACCTCAGCCTAAAAGCCTGTTAACATGTTGCAGGAATTTTGGCAAAACATCCGCGCACACGCCCTGTACCGCAAGCTCGAAAAGCTCACCTTGCCCGGCCTGCAGGGAATACCGGTGTTCACCGTCATTGCTCAATTCCGAAATAGCCTTTCCTCTTCCCGCATCACGATGCGCGCCGCAGCCGTATCGTTCTCCTTCTTCATGGCCCTGTTTCCCACGGTCATCTTTCTTTTTACCCTCACGGCCTACTTGCCCATTCCAAATTTCGATGTGCTTCTGCTCGAAGCCCTCGAAGATGTGCTGCCCACCTATACCTATCTGGCCATCGAAAACACCTTGCGCGATATTATCTCGATACAGCGCGGCGGACTGCTTTCGTTCGGTTTCCTGTTGGCCTTGTTTTACGCCACAAACGGAACTACATCACTCATTCAGTCGTTTAACGCCCTTTCGTTTGCCGACGAAAACCGCTCCATCTGGCGGGTGCAGCTCCTTTCGCTCATCCTTACTTTTCTGCTGGTTATCCTCCTTGTTGCAGCCATCGCAGCGGTGTTGGTAGCCACCTTCCTACTCGACTATTTTATTGACCGGGGCTGGATTAACGCAGAAATAAACCGTGGATTGATCAGCGTCGGGAAATGGACCGTGGTGTACCTCGTGATTCTGTTCTCCACCGCTATGTTGTATTATTTTGGTCCGGTAAAAGCCATCCGTCCAAACTTTTTCTCGCCCGGAGCCCTCGTGGTGAGCGTGCTGTTGCTGTTGCTCTTACCGGCTTTCGGCTATTTCGTCAACAACTTTTCTACCTGGAATACAGTGTATGGCTCGGTGGGCGCGCTCATTGCGGTTTTGGTGCTCATCAACGTGGCTGCCTTGCTCATTCTGGCCGGACACGAATACAATGCTGTGGTTACACACCTAAAACGCCAACATCGCGAAAACGCATTGAAGCAGCGTTGATTTTCTGTATTTTCGGCGTCCCTTCCTTTGCTATGCGGAATTTAATCCTACTATTGTTACTCATCCTGTTGCAGCTTTCGGGCACAGCACAAACCTACCAGGGCATTACTGAGCGCGAACAACAGCAGCTCAGCGTGATTTACGAAAGCAAAAACAACCCCGAATACTGGAAAAACAGAATGCCCTTTCCCGGCTATTGGCAGCAGGACGTGCATTATGAAATCAAGGCCAACATCGACGA
>CANHCM010000238.1 GCA_947459155.1 Bacteroidota bacterium
AGCTTTACTTCTTCCGGAATGTCATCCTTGTATTTACGCTCTGCCAGGGTTTTGGGGCGCTCAGAGTATCTAAACATGTAGGCAAAGTCGTAAGCCGACAGTTCCATCATGCTCAGCGTTTCGGCATGCTCTTCTTCGGTTTCCGAGCAAAACCCGGTAATGATATCGGTTGAAATAGCGCAACCGGGAATTATCCTACGAATGGACTCAATCCTACTGAGGTACCATTCGCGGCTGTAGCCACGGTTCATCAACTCCAAAATGCGGCTATTGCCCGACTGGACCGGAAGATGGATATACTTGCAGATATTGTCGTAACGGGCCATCACCTCAAGCACCTGATCGGTCATGTCTTTCGGGTGCGAAGTGGAAAAACGAATTCGCATCTGAGGCACTGCAAGTGCAACCTTTTCAAGCAACTGAGCAAAATTAACCGCCTTGTCGAGCTCATCCTGCGAATAAATCTCCTTTTTCAGTCCGCCTCCGGCCCACAGGTAAGAGTCGACATTCTGCCCCAGCAAGGTAATTTCGCGATAGCCCCGGTTGTAAAGGTCGATGGCTTCCTGCACGATCGTTTCGGGGTCGCGGCTTCTTTCCCGTCCACGGGTGAATGGCACTACGCAAAATGCGCACATGTTATCGCAACCCCGAGTGATGGAGATAAAAGCGGTAATCCCATTGGTGCCCAGGCGAACGGGCTCTATGTCGGCATAGGTTTCCTCTTTCGAGAGCATCACGTTGATGGCTTTCTGCCCATCTTCGGCAGTGCGGATCAAATTGGGCAGGTCGCGGTAGGCATCGGGACCAACCACCACATCTACAAGGTGTTCTTCTTCGAGTAGTTTAGCCTTGAGGCGTTCGGCCATACAGCCCAATACTCCGATAATGGCTTCGGGTTTATTGCGTTTGATTCGACCAAACTCAGTGAGTCGGTTGCGCACTCGTTGTTCGGCATTGTCGCGGATGGCACAGGTGTTCACCAAAATCAGGTCGGCTTCATCGACATTGCGGGTGGCCTCATAGCCTTCTTTTTGTAAGATGGAAGCCACGATCTCGCTGTCGGAAAAATTCATCTGGCATCCATAGCTTTCTAAGAAAAGCTTGCGGTTCGATCGTGTCGGCTCCTGTTGCGGGGCGGTATAAACCTCGCCTTGACGCGTTTCGTCGATTACTTTATCTGAATGAATGTGCATACAATTGAATATAGCGGGCGGCAAAGGTAAGGAAAGGCATCGGGCTGACAAATTGTCACTGTTGAAATTTTCCTTCCTTCGGAAGAGTGGCTGACATAATTCCTGAGGCTTCGAAAAATTTGCGTTGGCGTTTAGAGATTGTTTTTCTTTGCCATCGGAGAAACAACCAAATCGCTGTTTATATGGCAAAAAAGTCTGCATCCGGAGATCGTCCGCGCAACCTAGTTATTGTAGAGTCACCGGCCAAAGCCAAAACCATTGAAGGGTTTTTGGGAACCGACTTTCTGGTTCGTTCCAGTTATGGTCATATACGCGATCTGAACAAATCTGATTTGTGTATCGACCTCAACAATGGATACAAACCGCAGTATACGGTATCTGACGACAAGAAAGCCATTGTTGAAGAACTCCGGAAATTGTCGAAAGAGGCCGAAATGGTTTGGCTAGCTTCCGATGAGGACCGTGAGGGCGAGGCCATTTCGTGGCACATTTACGATGAGCTAAAGTTACCGGAGCAAAAAACACGTCGGATTGTTTTTCATGAGATTACCAAGCCGGCCATTCTCAAAGCGATTGAGAACCCAAGACAAATCGATGCGAATTTGGTAGATGCCCAGCAAGCCCGTCGTGTGCTCGATCGCCTGGTTGGTTATGAACTTTCGCCCATCTTGTGGAAGAAGGTTAAGCCTTCATTGTCGGCTGGCCGGGTTCAATCGGTGGCTGTTCGCTTGTTAGTTGAACGTGAAAGGGAAGTCCAGGCCTTTAATTCTTCCTCTGCGTTTCGGGTAGTGGCTCTACTCGATGTTGAGGTGAATGGTAAAAAGCACACCATTAAGGCCGTTTTGCCAAGGAAACTGGAAACGGAAAAAGATGCTCAGGCGTTTTTAGAGGCCTGCAGAAATGCCAACGTAACGGTAAATTCGGTCGAGAAGAAACCGGCTCGCAGAACGCCTGCAGCGCCATTTACCACTTCGACCTTGCAGCAGGAAGCCGCCAGAAAGCTGGGCTATTCGGTTTCGCAAACCATGGTGCTTGCTCAGCGTCTGTATGAGGCCGGAAAAATAACCTACATGCGTACCGACAGTGTGAATCTCTCCGAAACCGCACTGGAAGCCGCACGAAAGCAAATTCAAACTCAGTACGGACAGCAATATCACAAAGAGCGCAAGTACACCACTAAAAGCAAGGGCGCTCAGGAGGCACACGAAGCCATTCGACCCACCTACATGGATGTTCGAAATGCGGGGGCTGATGCTCAGGAAAACAAACTCTATGAGCTAATCTGGAAGCGCACTCTGGCCTCTCAAATGGCCGATGCTGAGCTCGAGAAAACAACCATCCGTTTCGCCTTTTCGGGAATCAAAGAAATGCCCGAGGCTACCGGTGAGGTAATTGTGTTTGATGGCTTTTTGAAGGTATACACTGAATCTTTCGACGAAGGAGATGTATCGGCCGACGATGAAGACAGCGGTCTCCTTCCTCCTGTAGTTCAGGGTCAGGCGGCGCAAATTCAGGAAATCACAGCTACAGAACGTTTTAATCCTCCTCCGCCAAGGTATACAGAAGCGTCCTTGGTTAAGAAACTAGAAGAGTTGGGGATCGGAAGGCCATCAACCTACGCACCAACCATTTCTACCATTCAAAAGCGCAATTACGTAGTAAAAGAAGACCGCGCCGGAACACAACGCACCTACCGCACGCTTTTGCTTAAAAACCGCGAAATCAAAGCAGAAAGCAAAACGGAAGTGGCCGGAACTGAAAAGGCCAAGCTCTTTCCAACCGACATTGGCGCGGTGGTAAATGACTTCTTGTTGGAGCATTTCGACCGGATCATGGATTATCACTTCACCGCTCAAATGGAGAAGGAGTTCGATGAGATTGCCGAAGGCGTGAAGAATTGGTCGAAGATGATCGACGCCTTCTACAAGCCGTTTCACGCCGATGTAGAAAAAACCCTCGACAACTCTGAGCGTGCAACCGGCCGTCGCGAGCTCGGAACCGACCCACAGAGTGGAAAGAAGGTTAGCGTTCGCATCGGTCGGTATGGCGCTCTGGCCCAAATTGGGGAAGACGACGATGAAGCCAAGAAATTTGCCTCTTTACGTACGGGTCAAAGTATAGAAACCATCACCCTCGAAGAAGCGCTGGAGCTATTCAGATTACCGCGCGAAGTGGGTGTTTTTGAAGGCAAGCCGATGGTTATCGGAATCGGACGTTTTGGTCCGTACATCCGTCACAACAACGGTTTTGTATCGATTCCCAAAACCCTCGATCCGCTTTCAATCAATGCCGACCAGGCCATTGAGATTATCGAAGCCAAACGTTTAGCCGACGCGCAGAAGGTGATTGCCCGTTTCGATGTGGACCCCGAAATCCAGGTCCTCAACGGCCGCTTTGGTCCATACATAACCCGGGGGAAAGACAATTTTAAAATCCCTAAAGGAACCGATCCCCACGGATTGAGTCTGGATGACTGTTTGAAAATCATTGAAGATCCGGCCAACAGCCCGAAGGCGAAGCCCGGCGGAAGAAAATCCGCACCCGCTAAGAAAGCTCCGGTTAAATCCTCAAAGAAGAAATAAGTTTTTGAGAACCCAATGAATTTCAGGCAGGACTTCGACAAACGCCAAGTTCAGCGACTCAAATCGCTGGATTATCATGAGCACCAAATTGGTCAATCTATTTTGGTGTTTGATGAGCAGGTGTTGATTGAGCAGCAATTTCCAAAGATAGTATTGCTCTCAACCTGTGAACCGGGCGAAGAAGACAGTATTGAAGCCATCCGAGAAGCTTTTTACGCCCTGTACTTCAGGTCGACTCGCCTTAGTTTTGGCGATGCAGGACATTTCTCAGGCGCCAGGTCTGATCTGCCGGAAATTCTGGCTACGTTTAGAGATTACGGCTGCATTCCGGTGTTGATTTCCCCGGCTCAGTCGGTCAGTCTCGACGCTTATCTTTCTTATTGTTTGAGGGGGCAAACCATTAATGTTGTTTCGGTTGACGACCGTCCCGATTTAGGGGAGCACCATGATTTGTGCGGCGAAGACAATTGGCTTACCCATCTGGTTGCCTACACGCCGAACCATTTGTTTAGCTACTCACTGATTGGGTATCAAACTTATTTGTCGAATCCCGACCATCTGCATGTATTGCAGAATTTCCATTTCGACCTCTTCCGTTTGGGAGAGCTCAGAAAAGATTTTGAGATGGCGGAGCCGCTTATGCGCAATGCCGATTTGTTTAGTTTCGATTTGTCTGC
>CANHCM010000239.1 GCA_947459155.1 Bacteroidota bacterium
GTTCCTGCGAGGATAATCAAGGGTATACTCAAAGCCAGAAAGGCGAACAGCGGTTTTCTCCAGGATTGTTTTTCCTGAGTAAACCAAACCACGACAGGCCAGAAAAAAGTAAATAAAACGGCTGAGGGAAATTTGGCTAAAAAAAGGAGCGGACTGGTTACTGCAAGAAATAGCAAACTTAGCTTATAACGAAGGGTGTTTGTGGCATGACAACTCATCCACAATACTGCGCTCGTTTGAATTTGCAGAATGAATAATACCCAGTGGTTGTAAGAAAGACTTTGCGGACCTAAAGCATAGGATGCCCAGTTGGCCAATAAAATGACGGGTAAAAGAAAAGGTAAGAAAGGACTCTGGTCTTCTTTTATGTTCAAATAATTTCGTATAGCCTGGTAGAGCATTCCAGCCGACAGTAAATGCAGCAGCAGCCTTGAAATGCGTAAACTGTGGATTTCCGGAAAGCCATCCCACAATAAAACTTTACCAAACCATTGAAAGAAGCCAACATACACGAATTCCGAAGGCTTTTGATAGGCCATCCAGTAAAAGGATTCGTCGCTCCAATCGAATCCCCGGGGAATTGCATACACAATGGCTGAAAACCCCGCCAGTGTTAGCAACCAGACAGCTCCGAGTAAAAGAGCACGAAGGAAATTCTGCTCCTTTCGACCGGGTTGAGCTCGAAAAAAACTTAGGATTTTGTTGATGAGACGCTCCTCATTCACAAGTCAAACCGGCAATGCTTCAGATTTCTTCCGCAACCACCTCTTCAACTCCGGGAACCATTCGCTTCAAAAGTGCTTCGATTCCCGATTTGAGGGTGATTTTTGAGGATGGACAGCCCGAACAACTTCCTTGTAAAGCCACCGTTACGATTCCATTTTGAAACGAACGGAAGGTGATTGCTCCACCATCTTGTTCAACCGCAGGGCGAATATATTCTTCCAGAATTTGGGTGATGGCTTCTTCGGGGCTGTCTGGAGCCGGAGCCGAAACACTTTCTTCAACAGCAGCCTGCTTTTCAGGGTAAACCTCAATAACGGGAAGTCCTTTGGTGAGGTAATCCTGCAAAAATTCGCGAACCGCAGACACCATTTTCGACCATTCCATGGTTTCGTTTCGCGTGATTGAAACGAAGTTATTGCTGAAAAACAGCGATTTCACATAGCCTCCTTTAAACAGCTCTTTGGCCAAAGGTGCACCATCCGTTTCTTCGGCACTCAGGTATTCGACCTGTTTCATGGGCTCGATGATTAAACGATTGGCAACAAACTTCATCACGTCAGGGTTTGGCGTGGCTTCGGCATATACAAGTGTCGGAGTAAATGGCATAGCTATTTTTGGGCAAAGATAGAGGATTGATTTTTGCGCACTTCTTATGCAACATGAATAAAGCATAAAAGTTTGCGACCCGGCTCTTGTTTGCATTGAATCTTACCTTTACCGCGCAAATCCATTGAAAATTCAGCACATGTTGAGAGTTCTCCTCTTTTGCGCGCTGCTCTGTCTGACGCTTTCCTGCGAACGTGCTAAGCCTGAAATTTCATTTTACCATTGGCGCTCAAACTACAGCTCCGACAGTCGGTCTGAAAATTTATTGCGCGAGTTGGAGGTGAAAAAACTGGTCGTTCATGTATTTGATGTGGATTGGTCGGAAGAACGCAACATGCCCGAATTAAAGGCCCAATTAAAAACCAACGCTCCATTTCCACCCAATATCGAAATTGTTCCTATTGTTTATTTAACCCGCAGGGCGATGGCCAATGCGGAGCCCAATATGCTTTTATCATTAATCATAGAGCAATCGGAAAAGTGCTTAGGAATCTCTCGCAAGCAATGGAAGTCGTTTCATTGGGATTGTGACTGGAATTCAGAAACCCGCGAGCCTTTTTTTCGGTTTTTAAATCTGGCAGCTAAAGCGCTTCCCACCACAGAACAGGTCTCTACTTTGCGACTTTCGCAGATAAAGTACGCCTCCAAAAGTGGTATACCGCCAGTTAAACGGGGTGTTTTAATGTTGTATAATGTTGGGGAATTTCGTCAATATTCAGAAATGAATTCGATTCTGAATTATGCTTCCGTAGAGCCCTATCTTGAGTCAATTGTGGCTTACCCATTGCCGCTCGACCTTGCGCTTCCGGTTTTTCAGTGGGGAATTCACTATCGCTTGGGAGAGGTGCAGGGAATTATTTCGGAACCCGAGTTGGAGTCGCTGCTTTCGGATGCCGCATGGAAAAAACAAGGCGATACACTTTTTCAGGCCCGTAGCGGTTTTTTCAATTCCGGTCGGTATTTCAAGCCGGGTGATGTGGTAAAACTGGAGAGTACCTCTCCGGGCGATTGTGAATCAGCCGCAGCGTGGATTCGGCCTCATTGGAAAAACACTACATTCACACTTTATTTTTATCATCTCAATTCGCCAATTGTATATGCGCATTCCCCTGAATCGTTCCGCGCTGTATCTGCTGTTTTTCCTTAGTTTTTTCCTACATCCAAAGGCGTTTCCGCTCCTTCAGGGTTGTGCATGGTGGGAGCCTGATGACATCAAGGACAACTCCATGTTCATTCCTGAAATGATAGACTCCAAAGAATTTGATCCTTTCTTTTTGTCTATTTGGGATTATTACAACCCACCATACGACAGCGACCCCTACTCGTTTCGTTCTGAACCTTCTGAAGGTCCCGACTTTGAAGCGATGAATGTTCGGGAATGGCGCGATTATTTAAAGTTAGATTTCAACTGGAATTTAGAGATTATTTTATACGAGCTCCCCGAGTCTGGCATCGACACTTTATTGCAGGCTGCGCGTGGAAAGCTCACAGTAATCCCCGCGCTTTACAAGCCGGCTTCGGGAAGAAAAGAATGGATTCCGGCATTTGAATATTTAAAATTGGCGAAAGGCTTATCGAAAGCCATGCACGTTAACGAGTATTACTGGGGAGAACCTGAGTTGGATTTGCCTAAAATTAAAAAACTTCACACTGCTTTTTTACAAGGTTATTCAACAGCCACTCAGCCCTTTTTAAAAGCACGTTATGGCTTTCAATATGTGCGTACTTGCCGGGCTTTAGGTTTGTACAAAGAAGGGATAGAATTCGGAGAACGCGAGTTTACAATGAGTCCTGAACAGGCCGGGAGTATGTATGTGCGCATCAAAGGACATGTTGCCGGCTGCCTTTACCACCAGGGCATGTTTGCACAGTCGAATCTTGAATTCGCGCGCATTTATGATTTAGGAGGCTATTACCGTTACATTGGTTTGCAATCATTTCATCCACAAAATGAAATCGACTGGGCGCAAACATTGGCTTTGACCAAAAATACAAAGGAAAAAGAATTGCTTTGGCATTTAATGGGAATTTACGCCGACCCGGTAAGGGGAATGGAAGAGATCTATAAGCTAAATCCAGAGTCGGAATATCTACCATTGCTTTTGGTAAGGGCTGTACAAATTGGCGAACGTCATCAAATTCAAAACCCTGTTTATGATGGCGAGTATGAAAACTGGACACTCAACACCGATTTTAGCCAGTTTACACCCGACCCATTGTACTCATGGAGCAAGGTTAAAGCAGATGAACTAAAAAGGCTTCAGGAAATTTGCGCTCAAATTGCCGGTGCTCGAAAGAACGACACTCCGCTATGGCACTTGGCTTCTGCCTATTTGTCTTGGATGCAAGGAGAGATTGACCAATCGGAAGCGTTTATAGCTAAGGCACAACAGTCGACAAATAATCCAGCGGTCAAAAATCAAATTAGCATTTTAGAATTGCTGATTGAATTTGAACGTGCCAAATCGTTAACAGCCAACGACGAAGCGAAGTTATTGTATCGAATTCAGCGGCTTCCCGCCAATGAATTACGAGCCCAAAGTAGCCTTCGTTATGTACTTCGTCAGGTAAAATCTATTTTAACCAGCAGAGGCGATTTGGTTTGGGCAGAAATGGCCTGGCCTTTACCCAACGCGTATTTCTTAGAAAACAATGACGTACAACCCTTTATTGATATCTTTCTGAAGGCCGATCAGTTAAGTCCATTTCGGAAATACCTCCTCGACCGTTACCCGTTAAAACTGCCCGACTTATACGATATTCAGGCGACTCAGGAAATCTACAAATCCAATTTTGGGGGTGCGCTTCAAATCTACAATCGGCATCCTGAAGCTGGGTTGACTACTTTGTTAGGGAACCCGTTTAATCATCGTATTGTGGATTGTCACGATTGCGACCACGCCATGCCCCAAAAAGTGCAGTACAACAAACGCAGTTTCGTGGAAAAAATGCTTGAATTAAAGGGTAAAATCACTTCGGCTGGCGATAATCAGGAAAAAGCCAATAATGCGTTCCTCTACGCCAACGGCTTGTACAACATGACCTGGTACGGAAACGGTAGAGTCATCCGGCAAACA